>JAHFEP010000190.1 GCA_023248415.1 Nitrospirota bacterium | reverse complement strand
GGGAAAGATTATAAAAAGACAGGCATTGGCGATTACCCTCATATTCTCGCTGATGTTAATAGTCCCCTTGATTGCATCTGTAGTAACGCCTGTCTCAAAGGTATTTAATACAGAGGTTGTCTCTGCTTCAGAAAAGGCAGAGAAAAAAGAGGCAGTAGAGGCCGGCGCCTCAAAAAAAGAAGAAGGGGAAAAGGCAGAATATCCGCCCGCGCCAAAGTTGAAGGAAAAGGATTATCCAAAGGTAAAAGGTTATAACAGCAGGATTGCGGTCTGGATTGTGGCGCAGATTCATCTTTTCTTTGCAGCCTTTGTTTTGGCAGTTCCTATATTCGTGCTTGTTATTGAAGGTGTCGGCATTGCATCAAAGGATGAAAGATACGACCACATGGCGCATGAGTTTATAAAGGTAAGCATGACAGCATTTTCTATTACTGCTACTGCAGGCGGCATCCTCGCCTTTATGCTCGTCTCTTTCTATCCTGATTTTATGAAGTATCTTGCAGGCATATTCGGTTCTGTAATGATTATATATGCGATATTGTTCCTTGCAGAGAGCGCATGTCTGTATGTCTACTATTACGGCTGGGACAATATGAGATACGGCTATAGAAAATGGGTTCATCTGACAATAGGTCTTATGCTTAATGTTGTTGGAATGACACTTATGGTTCTTTCAAATTCATGGGCAACATTTATGATGGCGCCATCGGGTGTTGATGCCTCCGGCGTATTCAGCGGGCATGTCTGGGAGGCAATAAGGGGACCGCTCTGGAATCCTGTTAACCTTCACAGGTTCATTGCAAATATTGCTTATGGCGGCTCTGTTGTTGGCGCCTATGCAGCATATAAATTTTTAAGCGCTAAGACAAAAGAAGAACGCGGACATTATGACTGGATGGGTTACACAGCTAACATCATT
This sequence comes from Nitrospirota bacterium, assembly GCA_023248415.1. GTDB lineage: Bacteria > Nitrospirota > CAKKRA01 > 9FT-COMBO-42-15 > 9FT-COMBO-42-15 > 9FT-COMBO-42-15. Next base: position 4,855 of record JAHFEP010000190.1, on the reverse strand, counting down.
GCAATAAGCGCACTTCTTCCATTGCCGTTTGCAGGCTATTGGCTTACAGCAGAGATATATGCATACAGCCAGCAGATGGGAATAACATTAATGGGAGGCGCCTTTGCATGGCTCTTCATTACACAGGCGGTTTTAATAGGCGCCCTCTTTCTCTCAGCTAATTATTACCTGTGGTGCGGAATGGAGAGGATTAAGGGTTCAGAAAGATATACAAAATATATCAAATATATAGCTATAGTTATTGTTGGCTGCTTCCTTGTATGGTTTACACCGCATACACTGATTATGACGCCAAAAGAGATGAAGGCAATCGGCGGAACACACCATTCTTTGCTCGGCCCTCTTGGCCTGATGCCTGCAAAAAATTCAGCAGTCAATATAATGATACTTTTTACATTCCTCAGCTTTACCCTGTATAAGAGGAGCAGCAAGATAGCCACTGTATCATGGCTAAAACAGGGTGTTGCTGCTGAGATAGCAATATTTGCAGTTGGAATAGCAAACATAGTTATACTCGGTGTATACAGCTACATGGTGCCTGCAAATATAAAGGTTGGCATGTCTGTTCCGCAGGTCTTTACAACACTGAGTGTAATTATAGCTGTCTCTATTATTGAGAGCAGGTTGTTTAAAAATTCAAAATCTACAGGCGATATTGAATGGGGAAAGATGCCTGCAAGGTCTCAATATGCACTTATACTCCTTGCAGTCTCATTTACATGGCTGATGGGCCTTATGGGATATGTAAGGTCTGCTATAAGACAGCACTGGCATGTATACACAGTCATGAGGGATAATTCGCCTGATGCCTTTACCCCGACAATAGGCTATGCAGCCAATATTGTCAGCGTAAGCACCATATTATTTATGCTGCTTGTAATATTTATATTCTGGCTTGCACAGTTTGCTGCTAAGAAGCAGGCAGAGCACTAAGAGAGTAACGAGTGAAGTGTAATGAGTTATGAGTTAAAAACACATCTTACGCATAACGCGTTACGCATTACGGAATATATAGGAGGTTAATGTATGCAAACTTTCTTGAAGATAGGCATTTTTGCTTTAATAGCATTAGCGGGATACACATTATTTGCTAATTTTGCGATTCCACAGGTAAGGCCTGCGCCGCCTCCGGCAGAGGAGGAGACTATTGGCGCAATGGGCATGGATCAATATATTGCACTTGGCAGAAAGATATTTGAGGGTAAGGGAACATGCACACTTTGCCACAACCCTGTGCTTGCAGGCAGGGCGCCAAGCCTTACACAGATGCATGCAACAAGCGAGCAGAGACTGAATGACCCACGCTACAAAGGCAAGGCAAAGACAGGCGAGGAGTATCTGAGAGAATCCATGATGGAGCCTTCTACATTTGTTGTAGCAGGTTTTGGCAAGGCAGGGACCAATGATACAGAGAGCCCAATGCCTCAAATAAATGGCCCTGCTGTTGGTTTAAAACCAGCAGAGATAAACGCAGTAATCGCATTTTTGCAGACAAAGGACGGCGGCAAGGCAACTGTGCCGCTGCCAACAGGCGCAGATGCAGCGCCAGCGCCAGCAGCAGGCGCAGCAGAGGCAGCGCCAGCGCCGGCAAAGACACCTGAAGAGGCATTAGGCAAATATGCCTGCGGTGCATGTCATAAGATAGGAGCATTTGCAGGTGCGGTAGGGCCTGACCTTACAAAGATAGGTTCTAAGAGGGATGAGGCATATCTAAGGCGGGCAATACTTGACCCGAATGCAGATATAGCGACAGGCTTTCCAGCAGGTGTAATGCCGCAGGACTTTGGGAACAAGATGACTGCAAAGGAACTGGAAATGCTGATAAAATATCTTAAGGCTCAAAAAGGTTAATCTAAAAATAAAGGGGAAAATATTATGAAAATATCAAAACTTTCTTTATTTGCTTTGCTGACAATAGGCGCCTATTTAGTTCTAAAGATAGTGGTGCCTATAATAGGCCGATTCCTTCATCCCGGGACATGGCCTCTTATTCCTACAAGCCTGTTAAAAATGTATATGTTATTTATCATTGCTACCATCCTTCTTTATTTAACATCAAAAGAGGAATCGGCAAAAGAATTGATTTCGCCTATAAAGGCAACACTGACAGATCCCAGCAAGAGGATGCTTAGAAATATAATCTTTGCTGTAATTCCATTGCTTGCTGCCTATATCACTTACAGCAGTGTGGCGCCGAGTTATGATGCGCCTGTAGAGCTCAGGTCAATCCATCCTGCGCCTCCTTCGAGCGCCAATATATATAATAAGAGTTATAATCTTAATTCATTAAAGAATCCGCTGAGGGATGATGCGGCAAATTATGCAAAATATGTAAAAGAGGGCGGAGAGGTCTATTTCAAAAACTGCTTCTACTGCCATGGTGACAAACTTGACGGCAAGGGCCATTTCTATCAGGGCTTTGATCCGCAGCCTCTCCCATTTATGGGTACAAACACCATAGCCCAGCTTTCAGAGTCATTTGTCTTCTGGAGGGTGGCAACAGGCGGTCCAGGCCTTCCAAAAGAGGGCGCTCCGTGGAGATCTGCAATGCCTATATGGGAGCATTTTCTATCAGAGGAAGAAATCTGGAAGGTTGCAATGTTCATATATGATTATTCAGGAAATAAACCGAGGACATTTTAGATATGTAGGGGGCGGCTCTGTGTGGCCGCTCACATGAGGGCAACCCTATGTGGTTGCCCCTACTGGATTCCCGCTAAAAGCATGCGGGAATGACAAAATCTGAAAAAGGAAGGTGGAAGGATGAACATAAAAAAAATATTGAGGTTGCAATATCTATTAATGGTAACCCTCCTGCTCATTTTATCTTACAACATCGCTGAGGCAGCAAAGGGTGATAAGGAGGCAGGCAAGAAGGTTTACGAAAAAAAATGTGCATGGTGCCATGGATGGACTGGCGCAGGCGACGGTCCTGCTGCAGATTTTCTGAATCCAAGGCCAAGGGATTTTACCTCTGGCATCTATAAATACAAGACATCCAATGTAGACAATCCATTTCCGTATGAGGATGATATATTCAGGATGATATCCGATGGCATGACTGGGACATCAATGCCGTTCTGGAAGGATGTATTATCTGACAAGGATAGATGGAATCTTGTTGCTTATGTAAAATCATTGGCAGGATTAGAGGGAGAGCCAACTGCAAAGGTGAATTATGGAAAGCAGATAGGCTCATCTGCAGAGAGCATAAAAAAAGGGAAGGAGCTTTTTATTGATAGATGCTCGGAGTGTCATGGCGACGAGGGCAAGGGCGATGCCATGAAGAAATTAAAGGATGACTGGGCAGGCAACAGGCTCTGGCCGAGAAATCTGACTAAGCCGTGGTTGTTCAGGGTCAGCAGCGACCCAAAGGATATATATACACGTATAAGCGCTGGAATACCTGGCACACCAATGCCGTCTTTTGATGACCCTGCGAGCAAGAAGAAATTAACAGAGGAAGAGAAATGGCATGTTGTAAATTATGTCACCTCTATTAAGAATGAGGCAAGAAGGATAAAAGAGGGGGATACTGTTGTAAAGGCAAAGAGGCTTGCAGGTGAACTTCCAAAGGATGTGAATGATGAGAAATGGAAGGATGTAGAGAGCACTGCATATCCGCTTGTGGGCCAGATTATAGCAAAGGAGAGATTCTTTACCCCATCAGTTGAAGAGATTACAGTAAAAGCTGTTTATAATGATAAGGATATTGCATTCCTTCTTGAATGGGATGACAGGACAAACAGCATCCCTGGTGATGCAAAGGCGCAGGAGCTTGCAGATGGCGAGCTTAATGAAGACGCAGTTGCAATCCAGTTGCCTGTTACAATACCAGAGGAGATGGAGAAGCCGTATTTTGGAATGGGAGACAGCAGCCATCCAGTCAATGTCTGGCACTGGAAGAGTGGAACAACAAAATCAGAACAATCTATAAAGGTTATGGATTCCACCGGATTTAAGAACATAAAGACAAGGGATAAGTCAAATGTAAACGGCAAGGGCAGCTATAACAAAGGCACATGGAAGGTTATGATGACAAGGCCTCTTAAAACAGACAATAAGGATGATATGCAGTTTGAAGAGGGCAGATTCACACCCATTGCCTTTGCAACATGGGACGGAACAAACGGAGAAAAGGGCTCAAAGCACACAATTACAACATGGTACTGGATATTGTTAAAGCCGCCTACGGGTTCTAAGGTGGTCTTTATTCCTCTGCTTGTTGCAGGACTTGTTTTTGGCGCTGAACTCCTTATTGCAAGAAGCGCGCAGAAAAAATAGAATACTCAATAGGGAGGTTTTATGAAGGTTTCAAAGAGGGCTCTTTACATGACAGGGACATTGCTAATTGCTGGATTACTGCTGTTTTATGGTGATGCGGTTTCAGCAGACAATTCTTCAAAAAAGGCAACTGAAAAAGAGATTCAGGAGGCGATGGAGCATTACAAAAGGGCTTCGCAGCTTGATGAAGAGGGGAAGGTTGATGAGGCCATTGTTGAATACAGGATATCAATAAAGCTGAATCCAGATGACCCTGATGTTCATTTTAATCTTGGCCTTGCCTATCTAAAGAAGAAGCAGTATAAGGAAGCAATTACAGTATATAAAAAGGTAGTGGAGTTAAGTCCGAGGGATGCAGAGGCGTATAAGCTCCTCGGCATTGCATATATACAGGAAGGCGATAAGAAAGAGGCATTAAGGCAGTGGAAGAATTCATTAAGGATTGAGCCGAATCAGCCTGATGTAAAGGAATTTATTAAGATGAATGAGTGATGCCAGCCAAATAAATATACATTAATAAAAAGCCCCACCACTGTGTGGGGCTTTTTTGTTTGTGCTTGACACAATTATT
>JAHFEP010000357.1 GCA_023248415.1 Nitrospirota bacterium | reverse complement strand
TATGTCACCAGGGGTAACAGGATGATGGTCATAAATATGGATACTAATATTCCTTTTTAATAATTCAGATAATTTCCCTATGCGTTCCGCATTCTTGCAGTCTACAATAATAAGGCGTGTTACCTCGTCAAAGGCGATATCCTTTAACCTGTCAAACTCTATCTTATTCTGACTAATAAAATTCCTGACATTCTTTTCCTGTGTGCCGGGGAATATCAATTTTGCGTCAGGATATATCTTCTTTGCCGCAATCATTGAGGCTAAGGCATCAAAGTCAGCATTATTATGTGTGGGAATTATTTCCATAACCTATCCAAAAATGCAATTAACCACAGAGTACACAGAAAAATTTTAATAATAAAGAAAAACTATTGTGATTTCTTCCTCTGTGCTCTAATTTATTCATAAGATTATCTTAATTAGCTTCATACTACAAATAATGAGGGCACTGAGGTTTGATAGAGAAGTTTTTTAATATAATTTTACCTCTGTGTTCTCTGTGGTTTAGTCATTGCTGTTTCCGGGATTAGCTTTCATGGTCTTGGGTGGCACTCTGCATGAACCTTCTTAAGCCGCTCCCTTGTGATGTGGGTGTATATCTGTGTGGTGGAGATGTCGGCGTGACCCAGCATCATCTGCACGGAGCGCAGGTCAGCCCCGCGCTCAAGCAGGTGGGTAGCAAATGAGTGCCTGAGAGAATGGGGTGATATATCCTGTTTTATACCCGCCATCCGTGCATATTTCTTAATAATCATCCAGAAACTCTGCCTTGTTAAACCTCTTCCCCCCCTTCCCATTGATGATACAAATACGTATGATGATGAATGTTTTTTTAGAATCGCCTGCCTGGACATTTCCATATACTGCTTTAACCTATCGAGTGCATATTCCCCCATTGGAACAACCCGTTCCTTGCCGCCTTTTCCTGCTGTTGTAATAAAGCCTATCTCAAAGTTTATATTGCTGAGTTTAAGGTTCACGAGCTCTGACACCCTCAATCCGGTTGCATACATGAGCTCTATCATGGCCCCGTTTCTAATGCTGAGATGGTTGTTATCTCCTGGTTGTTTCAGCAATGATTCAACCTCAGACAGGGAGATGGTCTTTGGAAGCCGGTGCCAGCCTTTCGGGGTTTCAATATTGAGTGTGGGGTTTGATTTTGAGATTCCATCCTTTACTAAAAACTTATGAAACTGTCTTAACGAAGACATATATCTCTGGATTGAGGCTATTGATAATGCTTTGCCGCTCATTAAGCTCATTATAAACTCTCTCAGGTGAGAAGCAGTTACATTGTCAGGTGTGGTTATATTCGCATTGACAAGAAATGTGATATAAACAGTGAGGTCAGTTTTATATGAATCCGTTGTGTTCTGTGCAAGACCCTTTTCTACCGTAAGGTAATTTAGGAATTCGGATAATAAAGTATTGAGGTCTTTTTCCATAACTGAAAATTATATTACAACAGGGTGCAGTGAAAGATAAAGAGATTTTTTGTGCATACAACCTTGTGTGGTTTAATATCAGTTTTGCACAATTAGATAGAGATAAGATAACGGCAGTGAAAGATGTTAGTGAAGTGTATACAAGGAGATGATGGAAATGGCATGGGATTTGCTTTTATCAATTATTGCAATTTTAAGGGAAACATTGTAACCTGTTTTAGTTATGAAACACCTTTTTATAAAAACATTTGGCTGTCAGATGAATGAGCTTGATAGCGAGAAGATTGCGGGTGTGCTGTCGGACTTAGGCTACTCACTTACTGATTCACCTGACAGCGCTGATATGATTATACTGAACACATGCAGTGTCAGAGAGAAGGCAGAGTCTAAGTGTTACAGTGACCTTGGCAGACTTAATGAACTTAAGAAGGAAAGGCCTGACCTCCTTATTGGAGTCGGCGGATGCGTGGCCCAGCAGGAGGGGACGAGAATAGTTAAAAAGGCCCCTTATGTTGATATGGTGTTTGGAACTGACAATATCTCAGATATACCCGGTCTGCTTGAAAAGCGGAGGGAGAAGGCAAAGAACAGG
>JAHFEP010000045.1:2477-16297 GCA_023248415.1 Nitrospirota bacterium | reverse complement strand
CTATCAGCAAAGAAGCTTGCGAGCTTTGTTGCATATGATCAGATAGACAAAGCGCCAGAGGAGCGAGAGAGAGGAATAACCATAGCAACAGCGCACATAGAATACGAGACAGAAAACCGTCACTATGCCCATGTTGACTGTCCCGGCCACGCAGACTATGTAAAAAACATGATAACCGGAGCAGCGCAAATGGACGGAGCGATACTTGTAGTAAGCGCAGCAGACGGCCCAATGCCCCAGACCAGAGAGCACATACTATTAGCAAGACAGGTAGGAGTGCCATACATAGTAGTATTCATGAACAAAGTAGACATGGTAGACGACAAAGAGCTCATAGACTTAGTGGAACTTGAAGTAAGAGAGCTATTATCCAAATATGAATTTCCCGGAGACGCAATACCGATAGTAAAAGGGAGCGCGCTAAAAGCCCTTGAATGCGGCTGCGGCAAAGAAGAATGCGCCAAATGCGGGCCGATATTGCAATTGATGAAATCAGTAGACAGCTACATACCAATGCCAAAGAGAGACATAGACAAGCCATTCTTAATGCCCATAGAAGACGTATTCAGCATATCAGGCAGAGGCACAGTTGTTACAGGCAGAGTAGACAGAGGGATAATCAAAGTAGGAGAAGAAATGGAAATAGTGGGCATAAAACCCACACAAAAGACAGTAGCAACAGGAGTGGAGATGTTCAGGAAGCTATTGGATCAAGGGCAGGCAGGAGACAACATAGGAGTGCTGCTGAGAGGGACCAAGAAAGAAGAAGTAGAGCGCGGCATGGTATTAGCAAAGCCAGGGAGCATAACCCCGCACACGAAATTTAAAGGAGAGGCATATATTTTGACAAAAGAAGAAGGCGGGAGACACACACCGTTCTTTAACGGATACCGTCCGCAATTCTACTTTAGGACGACAGATGTTACCGGAGTTGCGAAGCTGCCAGAAGGAGTAGAGATGGTAATGCCAGGAGACAATGTTAACATGACAGTTGAATTGATAATGCCGATAGCGATGGAGCAGGGATTGAGGTTTGCGATTCGTGAAGGCGGCAGGACAGTAGGCGCAGGCGTAGTAACACAAATAATAGAGTAAGGAGCAGGATAAATGCGTGATATAATTACATTAGCTTGCACACAGTGCAAGGAGAGAAATTATTCAACAATGAAAAATAAGAGAAATACTGCGGATAAGCTTGAGCTTAAAAAATATTGCAAGTTCTGCAAGGCGCATACATTGCACAAGGAGACCAAATAACAGGCCAGTAGCTCTAACGGCTAGAGCGCCGGTCTCCAAAACCGGGTGTTGGGGGTTCGAATCCCTCCTGGCCTGCCAAAGATTTTTTTGGGGAAAGAGACAGGATAATATGTTTGAAAAAATAAAGGAATTTTTAAAAGAGGTAAGGGGAGAGATAAAAAGGATAACCTTTCCCACAAGAGAAGATACCATCAGCTCATCAGTTGTTGTTGTAGTAGTAGTTGTTGTTGTATCTGTATTCCTTTCTGGTGTTGACTTAGGTCTGACCAAGATAATTAAATATGTAATAAAGTAAGATATGGAGCAAAATTAATGACAAAAAAGTGGTATGCGATTCACACCTATTCGGGTTTTGAAGGAAGGGTGAAATCAAGTATAGAAGAAAAGATAAAGACATTAAAATTAGAGGATAAGATAGCGCAGGTCTTGGTTCCTACAGAGAATGTGGTGGAGCTAAAGGAGGGGAAAAAGAGGGTTTCTACCAAGAAATTTTTTCCAGGATATGTTTTAATAGAAATGGATCTCTCTGATGAGACATGGCACCTGATAAATAATATTCCAAAGGTTACAGGCTTTATCGGCAGCAATAATAAGCCGTCACCGCTTTCAGATGAAGAGGTAGAGAATATAAGAAAGCAGATGGATACAGGCGTTACCCTTACAAAGACAAAGTCGCAGTTTCAGAAGGGTGATGCTGTTCGTATTGCAGACGGGCCGTTTCTCGGTTTTACAGGCGCAATTGATGATATAGATATTGACCATAGAAAATTAAGGGTTATGGTAAGCATATTTGGAAGGTCAACACCTGTTGAGCTGGATTTTTTACAGGTGGAGAAGGTGTAAATTAGGCAAAAGGCTAAGGGCTAAGGGCGGAAGGCAAAAGGCTAATAGAGCTTTTTGAACAGTTTTACCCCGTTTAGAGATAAATCTCTAACGGGTTTTACAAAAAAAAGATGTAATAAATAGATATAGATTAAGCAATAGAAGGAGAAGAATATGGCAAAGGAAATAGTTGCAAATATTAAACTTCAGATACCTGCTGGAAAGGCAAATCCAGCGCCTCCTGTCGGCCCTGCATTAGGCCAGCACGGTGTTAATATCATGGAGTTTTGCAAGAGTTTTAATGCGAGAACACAGAAGGACGGCGATACAATAATACCTGTAATAATTACTGTATATAATGACAGGTCATTTACTTTTATAACAAAAACCCCGCCTGCATCAGAGCTGCTAAAGAAGGCAGCAGGAATTATAAAGGGTTCAGGAAAGCCGAATAAGGAAAAGGTTGGGAAGGTAACATCTTTACAGGTTAACGAGATTGCAAGGACGAAGATACAGGATTTGAATGCAGCAGATTTAAAAGGGGCTGTTAAGATAATAGAAGGAACTGCAAGAAGCATGGGAATTGAAATAATCGGTTGAGAGGAGTTTTAAAATGGCAGGGAAAAAATATAAAGAGTCTTTAAAAAATGTTGATATTGAGAAGCTCTATAAGCTGGAGGATGCTGTAGAGCTGGTTAAAAAATGCGTCTACGCAAAGTTTAATGAGAGCATGGACATGGCAATACGGCTCGGTGTTGATCCAAAGCACTCTGACCAGACTGTCAGAGGCTCTGTTGTTCTTCCGCACGGTTCAGGGAAAAAGGTCAGGATTGTGGTCTTTGCAAAGGGCGAGAAGGAAAAAGAGGCAAAGGACGCAGGCGCTGATTATGTTGGCGCAGAAGACCTTGCAGAAAAGGTCTCAAAGGGCTGGATGGATTTTGACAGTGTTGTTTCAACGCCGGATTTAATGGGCATGGTCGGAAAGCTCGGTAAAATTTTGGGCCCAAGGGGATTAATGCCGAATCCAAAGACAGGCACTGTTACCTTTGACCTCGCAAAAATAATTAAGGAGATAAGGCAGGGAAGGGCTGATTTCAAGGTTGACAAGGCAGGAATAGTTCATGTTCCTGTTGGCAAGGCATCCTTTGATGTTAAGCACCTTTTGGATAATGTAAATGTTGTATTGGAATCCATAATGAAGGCAAAGCCAGCCTCAAGCAAGGGCCGCTATCTAAAAAGCATCACCTTATCCTCAACAATGGGGCCTGGTGTAAAGGTTGATCCAATTTTAGTTGCAAATATGTTTGCATAGAAAGGTCGAAAGATAAATTAAATTCTATTTTAGTCAGAGACAATAGGTGTTTGCCCTGCTGTATATATCGCGGTAAACTTAATTGCCTTAACGGCTGCCTGTTTAGACTGAAGCAAAGAAATTACGACTATAGTTTATTATAAAGATGAATCTATAGGCAGCGCTTTTAAAAAGTGACAGTTGCTCTGATTATTTGGAAAGGAGGAATATCTTAATTGAAAAAGGCAGAGAAGGCAGAGATTATTTCAGAGGTCCGCGACAGATTTACAAAGGCAAAGGTAGCAGTCCTGACAGACTACCGCGGCCTTGATGTTGAAAAGATGACCGAGCTTAGAGTAAAGCTGCGCGGGGTAAAGGCTGACTATAAGGTAATAAAAAATACACTTGCCGGCAAGGCTGCTGAAGGTACCCCCATTGAAGGCCTTAAGGAGCATTTTAACGGCCCTGTCGGGGTTGCTATAAGCTATGATGACTCTTTATCCATACTGAAGGTATTAACTGAATTTGCGAAGAAAGAAGATAAACTTAAGATAAAGGCAGGTATAGTAGAGAATAAGTTCGCTGATTTAAGAGAGCTTAAGATGCTGGCAGATTTGCCGTCGAAGGATGTGCTTATTGCGAAGTTCATGGGCAGCCTGAAGTCGCCAATTTATGGCCTTGCTGGTTCCCTGAACGGTATTATTATGAAATTTGCTTATGCCTTGAATGCTGTTAAGGAGCAGAAGGCAAAGGCTGGATAAGTATAAATTCAAAAATTAAATTTAAAAATATAAAAGGAGATTTTTAAAATGGCAGACTTAACAATGGATGATGTTTTAAATTATATTGATAACATGAAGGTTATTGAACTTGCAGAATTGGTGAAAAAGATTGAGGAGAAGTACGGTGTAACAGCAGCAGCCCCAGCAGCGGCAGCAGCAGTCCCTGGCGCAGCAGCAGGTGCAGTAGCAGCAGAGGAAAAGACTGCATTTGATGTAATCCTTGTAAGCGCCGGAGACAAGAAGATTCAGGTTATCAAGGTGGTGAGGGAGCTTACAAGCCTTGGTTTAAAAGAGGCAAAGGATATTGTTGATGGAGCGCCAAAACCGCTGAAAACAGGCATCTCAAAGGAAGATGCAGATAAGTTTAAGGCAAAGCTTGAAGAGGTCGGCGCAAAGGTAGAGATAAAGTAATAAATAGCTGATTACAAAATCTGTGTAAGTAGTGCTTAGTAGGGGCGGGTTTAAAACACGCCCCTACTACTAAGTATTAGGTATAATAAAAACTTTTTTTATACCAGGAGGAAATAATGAATCAGACCCAGAGGGTCACAAAAAGGATAAGAAAGGATTTATCAAAGGTACCAGTAAAACTTGATATTCCTAATCTTATAGAAATTCAGAAAAAGTCCTATGACCGGTTCCTTCAAAAGGATATTGCATTTGATAAGAGGGATGATACAGGACTGCAGGCTGCCTTTTTGAGCATATTTCCCATTGTAGACTTCAATGACACAGCAACAATAGAGTATATAGAATATTCTATCGGCGAGTCCAAGTACGATATAAGGGAGTGCATTGAGAGGGGAATGAACTATGCAGCCCCGATGAAGATCAAGGTAAGGCTGATTTTAAGCGAGAAGGATGTTGAGAGCGGCGCAAAAAGGGTTAAGGATATAAAGGAGCAGGAGGTCTATCTTGGCGAACTCCCGCTTATGACTGATACAGGCACATTTATAATTAATGGAACTGAAAGGGTTGTTGTGAGCCAGCTTCACAGGTCGCCGGGTGTGTTCTTCTCGCATGACAAGGGCAAGACCCATGCGAGTGGCAAGATACTCTATTCAGCAAGGATAATACCATATAGAGGTTCATGGCTTGATTTTGAATTTGATGTCAAGGATACAGTGTATGTGCGTATTGACAGAAGGCGCAAGATGCCTGTTACAATTTTGCTTAAGGCAATGGGCTATACATCGGAGCAGCTTCTTAAGATTTACTATCCTGTAGAAGATATAATAATCAGCAAGGGGAAATTCTTAAGAAAATTAAATCCCGATGTTCTTGTTGGCAACCGCGCGCCAATGGATATAGTGGATAAGAAGAGCGGAGAGGTTATTGTAAAAGAAGGAAGCAGGATAAATAAGGCTATCTTAAAGAAGATGGAGTCTGCAGGTGTCGCAGAAATACCCATTTCAAGGGAAGAGCTTATTGAAAGGATAGTCCTTCATGATGTTGTGGACCCTGCAACAGGCGAGGTGCTCATCGGCGCAAATGAAAAGGTTACAGACGAGGCATTAAATAAGGTTCAGAAGACAAAGCTTGAAAAATTCAATGTCCTTTACATTGACGGTATTCAGGTTATACCGTCTATAAGGGATACCATGCTGATGGATAAGGTGGGCTCTAAGGAAGAGGCAATGGTAGAGATATATAAAAGATTAAGGCCTGGCGAGGTGCCTACCATTGAAACAGCCAGGCATCTCTTTGAGAGCCTCTTCTATGACCCAAAGAGATATGATCTTTCTCCTGTGGGAAGGATGAAGCTGAATAAAAAATTGAAGCTGGACGTTCCTATTGAAAAAAGGGTATTGACACCAGAGGATATTATTGAGGTTATAAGATACCTCCTGAGTCTAAGGGTAGGCAAAGGCGAGATAGATGACATAGATCATCTTGGAAACAGAAGGATAAGGTCAGTAGGCGAGCTCCTTGAGAATCAGTTCAGGGTAGGCCTTGTCAGGATGGAGCGGGCAATAAAGGAGCGTATGAATATCCTTGATATGGATACGATACTGCCGCACGACCTTATAAATGCAAAGCCTGTTATTGCTGCAGTAAAGGAATTCTTTGGAAGCAGCCAGCTTTCCCAGTTTATGGACCAGACAAATCCGCTTGCAGAGATTACGCATAAAAGAAGATTAAGCGCTCTCGGCCCCGGCGGCCTGACAAGGGAGAGGGCAGGTTTTGAGGTCAGGGATGTTCACCCGACGCACTACGGCAGGATATGCCCGATTGAAACGCCTGAAGGTCCTAATATTGGTCTTATAACATCACTTTCAACCTTTGCAAGGGTAAATGAATTCGGTTTTATAGAGACGCCTTACAGAAAGGTTGTAAACGGCAAGATAACAGACGAGATAGTATTTCTCTCTGCGGTAGACGGCGAGGACTATGTTGTTGCACAGGCAAACTCTCCTGTTGACAGCAGGGGGCATCTTACATCAGAGAGCATATCTGCAAGACATAAGGGCGATTTTGTCCTTGTTCCGCCTGAAAAGGTAGGATTTATGGATGTTTCGCCAAAACAGATAGTCAGCGTTGCCACAGCCCTTGTCCCGTTTCTGGAAAATGATGACGCAAACCGTGCCTTGATGGGTTCAAATATGCAGAGGCAGGCAGTTCCTCTATTAAGCACTGATGCTCCGTATGTCGGCACAGGAATGGAAGATGTTGTTGCAAGAGACTCAGGCATTGTGGTTTTGGCAAAGAGAAGCGGTTATGTTGAGAGCGTGGATGCCACAAGGATCGTTGTAACAGCAGACAGCTCAGGAAGAAAGGTCAGGTCAAAAGAGGGAGAGTCGCCGGAGAGCGACCTTGATGTATATAGTCTTATTAAGTTTAAGCGCTCAAACCAGAACACCTGTGTAAATCAGAAGCCGATTGTCTCTGTTGGAGAGAGGGTTGTAAAGGGCCAGGTGCTTGCAGACGGCCCTGCAACCGAGCTTGGAGAGCTTGCCCTCGGCAGGAATATCTTTGTTGCATTCATGCCATGGGAAGGATACAACTTTGAAGACGCAATATTGATAAGCGAAAAGCTTGTGAAGGAAGACAGGTTTACATCACTGCACATTGAGGAGTTTGAGATTGAGTCAAGGGATACAAAACTCGGCAAGGAAGAGATCACAAGGGATATTCCAAATGTCAGTGAAGATGCGTTAAGAAACCTTGATGAAAGCGGCATAATACGCATAGGCGCAGAGGTAAAGCCTGGTGATATTCTTATAGGCAAGGTTACACCTAAAGGCGAGACCCAGTTAACCCCTGAAGAAAAGCTGCTTCGTGCAATCTTTGGTGAAAAGGCAGGAGATGTTAAGGATGCTTCCCTGACCGTTCCTCCAGGCATAGAGGGCACTGTAGTTGATGTTAAGATATTCTCAAGAAAGGGCGTTGAAAAGGACGAGAGGACAAAGAGCATTGAGAATGAAGATATGCAAAGGCTGCAGAGGGATTATCATGATGAGTTGAGGATTATTGAGGAGGAAAAATACAAAAAGATAAAAGAACTACTAACAGGTCAGACTGCTGCTGAGGATGTAATTGATTCTGAAACAGGCGATGTTATCTTACAGAAGAAGAAAAAATTTACGCAATCTCTATTAGACCGCATCTCTGATAGAGACCTTGAAAATATACAGTTAGCTGATCCAGAATATCAGGAAAAATTAGAGGAGATGGGAAGGTCAACAAATGATCAGATTGATATCCTGCAAACAATCTTTGATGAGAGGATGAGCCGCTTTAAAAAAGGCGACGAGCTTCCGCCTGGTGTTATCAAGCTTGTTAAGGTTTATATAGCAATGAAGAGGAAGCTTTCTGTCGGCGATAAGATGGCAGGAAGGCACGGGAACAAGGGCGTTGTATCACGTATTCTCCCTGAAGAGGATATGCCTTATCTGCCAGACGGGACGCCTGTAGAGATTGTATTAAACCCGCTTGGCGTGCCTTCAAGGATGAATGTTGGGCAGATACTTGAAACCCATCTTGGATGGGCAGCAAAGGCGCTCGGTCTTTATGTTGCATCACCTGTCTTTGAAGGGGCGACAGAATCAGAGATAAAAGAGATGCTGAAAAAGGCAAAACTTCCTTCAAGCGGCCAGATAACCCTTTATGACGGAAGGTCAGGCAAATCCTTTGACAGGGATGTGACAGTTGGATATATGTATATGCTGAAGCTGCATCACCTTGTTGATGACAAGATACATGCAAGGTCTATTGGACCTTACTCGCTTGTTACCCAGCAGCCGCTCGGCGGCAAGGCGCAGTTTGGCGGCCAGAGATTGGGAGAGATGGAGGTCTGGGCGCTTCAGGCTTATGGCGCTACATATTCGCTGCAGGAGTTCCTTACAATAAAGTCTGATGATGTGCCCGGTCGTTCCAAGATTTACGAGGCAATCGTCAAAGGTAAGAATTATTTGGAGGCAGGCCTGCCAGAGTCATTTAACGTATTGATAAAAGAGCTGCAGAGCCTGTGCCTTGATGTAGAATTAATTAAACAGAGCAAGGAAGATTAAACAGGAGGCCATACATTGCAAGACATAAATACCCTTTTTGAAAAAGCAAAAGAGCCAGTCAGCTTTGATGCTATAAGGATAAGATTGACATCGCCTGAGAAGATACGTTCATGGTCTTATGGCGAGGTCAAGAAGCCGGAAACCATCAATTATCGGTCATTCAAGCCAGAGCGCGACGGACTGTTCTGCGCCAAGATATTCGGGCCGACAAAGGACTGGGAGTGCAACTGCGGAAAGTATAAGAGGATGAAGCACCGCGGCATTGTCTGCGATAAGTGCGGTGTTGAGGTTATACAGTCCAAGGTGCGCCGCGAGAGGCTCGGCCACATTGAGCTTGCAAGCCCTGTTGCGCATATCTGGTTTTTAAAAGGTCTGCCGAGCAGGATAGGCAATCTCCTTGATATGACCCTGAAACAGCTTGAAAGGGTTTTATATTTTGAAGAGTATGTTGTAATTGACCAGGGAGATTCACCTGTAAAAGAGAAGGAACTTGTTGCTGAAGAGAAATACCACTCTCTTGTTTCTGAATATGGAAGCAGCTTCCGTGCAGAGATGGGCGCAGAGGCAATAAAGGAGCTCTTAAAGAGGGTTGATATTGATGCGTTATGGGAAGAACTCCGCAATAAGATAAAAATTGCAACTTCAACTGCTGTTAAGAAGAAGCTGACCAAGAGGCTTAAGGTAGTAGAGTCATTTAAAAAGTCAGGCAACAAGCCTGAGTGGATGATACTTGATGTAATCCCTGTTCTTCCTCCTGAGCTAAGGCCTCTTGTGCCGTTAGACGGCGGCAGGTTTGCAACCTCTGATTTAAACGATTTATACAGGCGCGTTATAAACAGGAACAACAGATTAAAGAGGCTCTATGAGCTGAATGCCCCTGCTGTAATTATAAGAAATGAAAAGAGGATGCTGCAGGAGGCTGTTGATGCGCTATTTGATAACGGCAGGCGAGCAAGGGTTATTCGCGGACCTAATAAGAGGCCGTTGAAATCCCTGAGCGATATGCTAAAAGGCAAGCAGGGAAGGTTCAGGCAGAACCTCCTTGGAAAGAGGGTTGATTATTCAGGCAGGTCAGTTATTGTTGTTGGTCCTGAATTAAAACTGCACCAGTGCGGTTTGCCAAAGAAGATGGCGCTTGAGCTTTTTAAGCCATTTATCTTCCACAAGCTTGAGGAAAATGGATATGCAACTACTATAAAGAGCGCGAAGAAATTGGTAGAGAAGGAAAGAAAAGAGGTATGGGATGTTCTTGAAGAGGTGATAAGGGAGCATCCTGTTCTCTTAAACAGGGCGCCGACCCTGCACAGGCTCGGCATACAGGCATTTGACCCCGTACTTGTGGAGGGCAAGGCAATAAGACTCCATCCCCTGGTCTGCGCTGCATTCAATGCAGACTTTGACGGCGACCAGATGGCTGTTCATGTGCCCCTTTCTGTTGAGGCTCAGATTGAGGCGCGGGTATTAATGATGTCCATTAACAGCATACTTTCACCTGCTAACGGGAAACCTATTATGGTGCCTTCACAGGATATGGTCCTCGGCTGTTATTATCTTACAAAGGAGAAAACAGGCGTAAAGGGAGAAGGGAAGATATTCTATGACCCGATTGAAGTCAGGATTGCCTATGATGCAGATGAACTTGATATCCATGCAAAGATTAAGGTAAGGATTGACGGAAAACTTGTTGATACTACAGTAGGAAGGGTGCTGCTTAGCGATATACTGCCAAAGGGGCTGCCATTCTCAATGATAAACAAAGAGATGGTCAAGAAGGAGATTGCAAAACTTATTGATTACAGCTACCGTGAGGCAGGACAGAGGGAGACGATTGTCTTTCTGGATAAGATAAAGGAAACGGGATTCAGATATGCAACTAAATCCGGGATATCTATATGTATTGATGACATGCATATACCGACCAAGAAGGCTGAATTGATTAAGGCAGCAGAAAAAGAGGTAATGGGAATAGAGAAGCAATATGCTGACGGCTTAATAACAAAGGGTGAGAGATATAATAAGGTTATTGATATCTGGGCGCATGTAACTGAGGTTGTTGCAATTGAGATGATGAAGGAGCTTGGTGTAGAGAAGGTAGGCGGTGTAAAAGGCGAGGCTGGCGAGGTTACTTCAAAGGAGATAAGGGAATTTAATTCTATTTTTATGATGGCTGATTCAGGCGCAAGGGGCAGCACACAGCAGATCAGGCAGCTTGGCGGCATGAGGGGCCTCATGGCAAAGCCGTCCGGTGAGATTATTGAAACGCCTATTACTGCAAACTTCAGGGAAGGATTAACAGTTCTGCAGTATTTTATTTCTACCCATGGCGCAAGAAAAGGCCTTGCAGATACTGCATTAAAAACGGCAAACTCAGGTTATCTTACAAGGCGCCTTGTAGATGTGGCGCAGAATGTTATTATTGCAGAGGACGACTGTATGTCCGTAGACGGCATATATGTAACTTCGCTTGTTGAAGGCGGAGAGATTATTGAGCCGTTTGAGGAGAGAATACTTGGCAGGGTTACTGCAGAGGATGTAAATGACCCTCTTACAGGCGAGGTTATAGTAAAGGCATCTGAAGAGATAAATGAAACCCTTGTAAAGAATATTATTGATGCAGGTATTGACAGGATTAAGATTAGGTCTGTTCTAACCTGCCAGTCAAAGGTCGGCATATGTATCAGGTGCTATGGAAGAGACCTTGCGAGGGGTAAATTGGCTGATAAGGGCGAGGCAGTAGGCATAATTGCCGCACAGTCTATCGGTGAGCCAGGCACACAGCTTACAATGAGAACATTCCATATCGGCGGCACAGCAAGCAAGGTTGTAGAGCAGACAGTGCTTGAGGCAAAGAACTCCGGCACCCTGAAGTATATTAATCTGAATACTGTAAAGAATAAAGACGGCGATATGGTTACTATGAACCGTAACGGAAGAATAGCGATCTATGATGAGACAGGAAGAGAGAAGGAGAGATACTCTGTTGTCTATGGCGCAAAGATAAAGATAGAGGACGGCAAGGCTGTTACAGGAGGCCAGAAGCTCGTTGAATGGGATCCGTATTCAATGCCGATTATGACAGATGCAGGCGGCAGGATTGCCTTCGGTGATATTCTTGACGGAGAGACTATAAAAGAAGAGGTGGATGAGGTAACAGGTCTTTCAAGAAGGGTGGTTATTGATTATCAGGGAACAACGCTAAGGCCGCGTATTTCTATAAAGGATGAACATAACAAGACCGTTGCAAGATACCTTCTTCCTATCGGTGCGCATATCCTGATTGATAAAGGCGATTATGTGTATCCTGGCGATGTGCTTGTGAAGATACCGAGAGAGACAACAAAGACAAAGGATATTACAGGAGGTCTTCCAAGGGTTGCTGAGCTCTTTGAAGCAAGGAAACCAAAAGAGCAGGCAGTAATCAGCGAGATTGACGGAACTATAGAATACGGCGGTTTTGTCAAAGGCATGAGGAGGATTGTTGTCAAGAACGAGATGGGTGATATGAAGGAATATTTTATCCCCAAGGGGAAGCATGTTAATGTCCATGAAGGCGACTGGGTAATGGCAGGCGAGCCGCTGATGGACGGCGCTGCCAATCCGCATGATATACTTGATATCCTCGGACCAAAGGAGCTGCAGAAATACCTTGTTGATGAGGTGCAGCAGGTTTACAGACTGCAGGGTGTTGCCATAAATGACAAGCATATTGAGGTAATAGTCAGGCAGATGTTAAGGAAGGTTAAGATAGAAGACCCTGGTGATACTGATTTCTTAATTGGCAGCCAGATAGATAAGTTTGAGTTTACAGTTGAGAATGAACGTGTAATTGCAAAGGGCGGCAAGCCTGCAATCGGCAAGCCGATTCTGCTCGGTATAACAAAGGCTGCTTTAACAACCGACAGCTTTATTTCTGCTGCATCCTTCCAGGAGACAACAAGGGTGTTAACAGAGGCGAGCATCAGCGGAAAGGTTGATTACCTCATAGGCCTTAAGGAGAATGTGATTATTGGAAGACCTATACCGGCTGGAACCGGCCTGCCAGAATATAAAAACAGCTATATAAAGTTTAAAAGAGAGGGAAAGGCTAAGGAGCGGGCTAAAGTTGAGGAAGCTGCATTAAACAGAGTGGAAGAAAAGGTTAGTTAAAAAAACTTTTTTAAAAAACCCTTGACAAATTTTAAGGTTTCTAATACAATGCATAGGTTTTTCCCACTAAACAGGTTTAGAGTGCTTTTTGTTGATTTTACAAATAGATAAAGAAAGAATTTTGGAATAAGGAGTGCTGAGTGCCAACAATAAGTCAGTTGATTAAGAATGGAAGAAAGAAGATAGAGAAAAGGACAAAGAGTCCTGCCCTGATGAGCTGCCCGCAGAGGCGCGGTGTGTGTGTCAGGGTATATACAACAACGCCAAAAAAGCCTAACTCAGCCTTAAGAAAGGTAGCAAGGGTCAGGCTTACAAATGGTGTTGAGATAACATCGTATATTCCAGGCGTTGGGCACAACCTGCAGGAGCACTCCATTGTTGTAGTAAGAGGCGGAAGGGTTAAAGACCTTCCGGGTGTCAGATACCATATTGTAAGGGGCGCTCTGGATACATTGGGTGTGCAGGACAGAAAACAGGGAAGGTCCAAATACGGGGCAAAGAGGCCAAAATAGTCAATTAAGAAGGATTTAAAGATATGTCAAGAAGAAGAGTAGCTGTAAAAAGAGAGATACTGGCAGACCCAAAATTTAACAACAAGCTTGTTGCTAAATTTGTAAGTGTTCTTATGAAACAGGGTAAGAAGAGCCTTGCTGAATCAGTATGCTATAAGGCATTTGATATTATAAAAGAGAAGACAGGGAATGACCCGTTAAAGATATTTAAGACAGCAATTGAAAATGTCAAGCCTGTAGTAGAGGTTAAATCAAGAAGGGTCGGCGGCGCATCTTATCAGGTGCCGGTTGACATAAGGCCATCAAGAAGGATTGCATTGGCATTGAGATGGATAATTGGCTATTCAAGGGATAGGGCAGAAAGGACAATGCAGGAAAAGCTTGCAGCAGAATTGATGGATGCTGCAAATAATACAGGCACTACAATTAAGAAGAAAGAGGATGTGCACAGGATGGCAGAGGCGAACAAAGCCTTTGCGCATTTTAGGTGGTAACGGCT
>JAHFEP010000045.1:0-2377 GCA_023248415.1 Nitrospirota bacterium | reverse complement strand
ATAAGAGTTAAATAAAAATTATGGCAAGACAGATACCATTAGAAAAAACAAGAAATATAGGCATAATGGCCCATATAGATGCCGGGAAGACTACAACAACAGAGAGGATTCTCTACTATACCGGTGTTTCTTATAAGATGGGCGAGGTTCATGACGGCACAGCAGTTATGGACTGGATGCCGCAGGAGCAGGAGAGGGGTATTACAATCACTGCTGCTGCAACAACATGTTTCTGGAAGAATCACAGGATTAATATTATAGATACACCAGGCCATGTGGATTTTACCATTGAGGTAGAACGTTCATTAAGGGTGTTGGACGGCGCTGTTGCAGTGTTTGATTCTGTTAACGGTGTAGAGCCTCAGTCCGAGACTGTATGGAGGCAGGCGGATAAATACAAGGTTCCGAGGATCGCCTTTATGAATAAGATGGACAGGATCGGCGCTGATTTTTATTTCAGCGTGAAAACAATGGTAGAGAGGCTTGGCGCAAGGCCTGTTCCAATCCAGATTCCAATTGGAAAAGAAGGCGGCTTCAGGGGCAGTATAGACCTTGTAAAGATGAAGGCGATTTTGTTTAACGATGAAACACTTGGCGCAAAGTATGTTGTTGAGGATATTCCGTCTGATCTTCTTGCAGAGGCAAAGGAATACCGTGATAAGATGATTGAGGCCATTGCTGACTATGATGAAACTATTATGGCAAAGTATTTAAATGGAGAGGCTGTTACTGAGGAAGAGATAAAGACAGGCATAAGAAAGGCAACTGTAAAGATGGAGTTAACTCCAGTAATTTGCGGTTCTGCTTTTAAGAACAAGGGCGTCCAGCTTCTCTTGGATGCAGTTGTTGATTACCTTCCTGCTCCAACAGATGTTTTTGCAGTAAAAGGGATAGATACTGAAGATGGAAAGGAATTGGAGAGACATCCTAAGGATGATGAACCGTTTTCTGCGCTTGCTTTTAAGATAATGTCAGACCCTTATGTCGGCCAGCTTACATTTCTCAGGGTATATTCTGGTGTATTAAATGCCGGTTCGTATATATATAACTCCACTAAGGATACAAAGGAAAGGATCGGAAGGCTCCTTAAGATGCATGCAAACCAGCGTGAGGAGATTAAAGAGGTTTGTGCAGGCGATATAGCTGCAGCAGTCGGCCTGAAGAGCACAACTACCGGTGATACCCTTTGTGATGAAAATAATCCAATAATACTTGAAGTGATGGAGTTTCCATCTCCTGTTATATCAGTAGCTATTGAGCCGAAAACAAAACAGGATCAGGAAAAGCTCGGTATTTCCCTGCAGAAACTCTCACAAGAGGATCCTTCGTTAAAGGTTTCTACAGATACTGAAACAGGACAGACGATTATCTCTGGCATGGGCGAGCTTCACCTTGAGATTATTGTTGACAGGTTAAAGCGTGAGTTTAAGGTTGATGCGAATGTGGGCAAGCCGCAGGTTGCTTACAGGGAGACAATCAAGGGAAAGACAACTGCGGAAGGTAAATTTATCCGTCAGTCCGGCGGCCGCGGCCAGTACGGCCATGTAAGGCTGGAGCTTGAACCAAATGAAGTTGGCGCAGGCTTTGAATTTATAAATAAGATTGTAGGCGGCTCTGTGCCGAGGGAATATATACCAGCAGTAGAAAAGGGCTTGAAAGAGGCGATGGATAGCGGTGTTCTTGCCGGTTACCCTGTAAATGATGTCAAGATTACCCTTTATGATGGCTCGTATCACGAGGTTGACTCATCTGAGATGGCTTTTAAGATTGCTGCATCTATGGGTTTTAAAGAGGGCATGAGAAATGCCACTCCGATATTATTAGAGCCGATTATGTTTCTTGAGGTTATAGTGCCGGAGGAATATATGGGCGATGTTATAGGCGATATAAATTCAAGAAGAGGCAAGATAAATGATATGAAACCGAGGGCATCTGCGCAGGTGATAACTTCAAAGGTTCCACTTTCTGAGATGTTCGGTTATGCAACAGACCTGCGTTCAAAGACCCAGGGAAGAGGAATATTTACCTTGCAGTTTTCGCATTATGAAGAGGTGCCCAGGAGTATTGCAGACGGGATAATCGCAAAGGTTAAAGGCGAGGTTGAGGTAAAAAGATAATATTGTTTTACCTAAATAAATAGGAGGATTAAGATATGTCTAAGGCCAAATTTGAGCGGACTAAGCCGCATATTAATGTAGGGACGATAGGTCATGTTGACCATGGTAAGACGACATTGACAGCAGCGATAACAAAGGTGCTATCAGCAAAGAAGCTTGCGAGCTTTGTTGCATATGATCAGATAGACAAAGCGCCAGAGGAGCGAGAGAGAGGAATAACCATAGCAACAGCGCACATAGAATACGAGACAGAAAACCGT
>JAHFEP010000356.1:942-2065 GCA_023248415.1 Nitrospirota bacterium | reverse complement strand
AATACAATAGAAAATATAACAACAAAGAGGCTAATAGCAGATTCTCTGGGCAAACCAGTATATTTCGCAATAAGACTAAACATATGCCTTTATCCTTTTTAAACCGCTCCTTATTGCTTTTCCAACAGATGAAATACCCTCAAATGGATAAACAAGAGAAATGTATCTGTGAAGCGATACAAGAAGGAGTGATATTCTGGATAACAACCTTATCGGATGTTTTACCATCCACATTAACGCAGACTCTAACCACGGATAGCGAACCATCCAGTAAAAATATGCATTAAGATTCTCCAGATTCCCAGTATCCTCTTGCCTTATGGTGGCGTTATTAAAAAGATTTGCCCCTGTTTCTCCCTGGGGAATCATGCCCAATTTGTCTGCAAGGTCAAATACTGCCGTGCCGCGGTATGGCTGCAGTAAACCTGACCACGGATAATTCCCTGAACGGATTGTCTGGTTCAGAGAAATGGTTTTTTTTGCCTTTTCCAGAGTCTCTCCTGGAAGATTAAACATATTAAAAGTGGAAAATCTTATCCCATATTTATATAAAAGCCTTCCTGCAGTAATTATCTGTTCATCGCTTATCTTTTTATTAAGCGCTTTATTCCTCAGTTCGCTATCCCCGCTCTCTATGCCAAAGGAAGCCACCCTGCAGCCATTATCTGCCAATAGACTGACAAGTTCTTCATTAACCAGATTAGCCCGTAAGCCGCAGCCAAAAGGCAGTCCTATCTCGCTCTTATATCTAATCAAGAAGTCTTTTAGCCACTTCCTATCCATTATAAAAAGATCATCCACAAAAGAAATCCATCTTATACTGTTGCCATATTTTGCTTTAATATCTTTAATCTCATCAATTACCCTTTGAATACTATGCCGCCGAATATATGTGCCTTTATCTGCATATAAATCTTTTAAGAGTTGGTTATGGCAGAAAGAACAATTATACGGACAGCCTCTTGCCACAAGTATTTCACAGCATGTCTTAGAATTTAATGAATCGTATCGCCTTCTATATATATCCCTGTCAGGATAAGGAATAGTGTCTAAATCTGTACGAAGCGGATATACATCATTTTTAATGATGCCTTTATTCGTCTTGCCCCACCAACCAGCAATA
>JAHFEP010000356.1:0-932 GCA_023248415.1 Nitrospirota bacterium | reverse complement strand
GTCTTCTCCGTCTCCCCTGCAAATCGCATCTATCCCTTCCATTCCAACAAATTCCGGGAAAATGTGCAGTGAGGGCCGCCAGCAATTATATGATAATTAAAGCGTTGCTTAACCTCTGCTGCTGTTTTTGCCGCCCAATCATGAAGACCGCTCATAATAGAAAAGGCAACAATATCAGGTTTTATCTCTGATATTCTGGCAAAAAAGTTGCGGCCTTCCTCAACTTCTATAAGAACTTCAGCCCTATGTCCTTTTTGTGAGATAGAAGCAGACAGATACATCACCCCAAAAACCTCATAGCTGTCTCTCTGCAGAAACAAGACCGTTGCCATTAAATACTCCCCCTGCCAATAAGCAGTGGCTCGTCGTATTCTTTACATTCCTTTTTCATAATCTGCATCCAGTCATATTCACTTTCTACCAACCTCCTGCCCTCTGCCCCTAATCTTTGCGCTAATTGCGGATTTTCAATGAGTTCAAGAAACGCCTTTGCAAATCCCTCCATATCTTCATTATCTACAATAAATCCATTAACCCCATGTTTTACAATACGACCAATGGCTTTGAGTTTAGTAACCACTACAGGTTTTCCGCATCCCCAGTATTCAAAAAGTTTAAATGAAAGATAATTGTCATGGTTTAGAGTTGCCCTCATGGTCATAGCTCCAATATCACAAGCATTAAGATAATAAGGGACTTCTTTATGCGGTATCCAACCCGGAGTAATCACAACATCCTCTATACCCAAAGCCTTAATTAGATGCCGTATTTCCTTCTCAAAATACATACCGCCGCCGAGAATAAGCAGCCTTGCATCAGGTCTTTTATCTATAACTTTTGAAAATGCCTTGCAAAGAATATCCACTCCGTCATCATGTTTTATATCACCATGAAAGACCAACACGGGTGAAGCCGCAGGAATACCCAATTTT
>JAHFEP010000355.1 GCA_023248415.1 Nitrospirota bacterium | reverse complement strand
ATGAGATATACAATGCCTTTTATGGCGAGTATAAGGATTTAAAGACCCTTTTCCACGGCCATACATACACAGGGAATCCCCTCGCCTGTGCTGCTGCAATTGCAAATATTGAGCTATTTAAGAAGGAGCGGACATTACAGAAACTCCAACCAAAGATTAAATACCTTGCAAAGAGACTCAAAGAATTTGAAACCCTTGCTCATGTTGGGGAGATAAGGCAGAAAGGGTTTATGGTTGGCATTGAGCTTGTTAAGAATAAAGAGACAAAAGAACCTTATCTATTAGAAGAAAAGATTGGTATAAAGGTGATTAAAGAGGCAAGAAAGCATGAAGTAATTATCAGACCGCTCGGAAATGTCATCGTCCTCATGCCGCCATTGAGCATCAACATGAAGGAGCTGAAAAAACTGGTGGACATTGTGTATGTTTGTATAAAGACGGTAACAGAACAAAGTCCAGAACTATTTATTGATTGCTGCTGCTAATTCATTAATAAAATCTCCAAAGCAATCTATCTCGTTTAGCTTTTCATATACCCGCTCATCATCAACCTTTATATAATGATGCACAAGGAGGTTTCTGAATTTTGCCATAACTGCCATCTTCTTGTGTGTCTCTTCTTTAAAGTAACCTATTTCAGATAGAAGCTCAAAGCAATTGCTATAATCTGTTGGCGCCTTTTTAACAATTTTTGCAGTAAGATGATAGCAAAGGTCAATAGCTGCCTGTGCAGCTATTATAAAGCAATATTTAGTGTCCCTTATTGTAACAGACGAAGCTAAAAAAACTTTTTTATCAAGATTTTTATAGTTTTTGAGGGTATCAAGTGAAGCCTTTATTTCTGATATGTATGCCGCTACCCTGTCTTTATCTACCGTCATGTACTCACCATATCCTTTAATATCTCTCTGCTTGTAATAGCATGGTCGTGATAAAGCGACCACGCCTTTGTAACAAAATCACTCCATAACCCCTCATCCCTTACAAACAGCAACTCACCCTGTGTAATTTTAAATAACAGACTCAAGGGCGCATTATTCATTACAACCACATCCACAGGATATCTTTTAAATAATGATTCTAACTCTAAAGAAAGATTTATGGCATAGTCAATGAACTGTTTTTGCAAAACAACATCCTCCTTAACATAGATTCCGATATCAATATCTCTGAAAAAAGGCGTTTCGTTGTCAATAAAAGAGCCAAAGATATAGGCAAAGATAATCTCATTATATTTCTCAAGCTTGTCTTTAAAAGCAGAAATTATCTCCTCTTTCTTTTCAGATGCAATCTTATATGTCATAAAATCGTTCATTCTCAATCACCCTTCACCTTTCTGCTACCTTATGTGTCTAATTTTACACAAAACTCAGGAATTTTGCAAAACTTAAAAGCAATTATTTTTCCAGCGGACTCTGCCCCACTCCGCATTCAATACCCCAGCGCAGTATATCCGCTCAAAAACAGTACGGGAATGACATACCAGAAATGTACAGAAGTGTTAGGAACAGCACATTAACACGGACCTTTTCCCTTTTTGCAGGCAACATATTTCTTTGCCCATGAGGTCTTTTCTTCTTCACAAGTAGATGCTTTTTTGGCATTACAAAGCTCAAGATATTTCTCAAATGGCTCGTAGGCATTATCATCATTTAATTTGTATAATGCCAAACCTAATAAATACCAACCCCGCACATTTTCTGGATTAAGTGAGGTAGCCATTCGCAAATCATCAGCAGCCCATTTATAGTTCTTCAAATCATAGTACCAATGTTCTGCCCTTTCTCTCCATACATATCCATCGTATTTACCATAAATAAGTGCATTTTGATAATCCTTTTCTGCATCATTAAATTTTTTCAGCTTTCTATATATTTCTGTACGTACTATTAAGTAATCTGGTTTCAGAGGATCTAAGTCCAAAGATAGATTAATATCCTTTAGTGCCTCATCAAGCCTCCCTAATTTATAGTAAGTCTTAGCTCTGTATTCCAAAACTCCACCCTGCAATGGCCTTATCTCTAATGACTTGTTAAAATCTGCCAAAGCATTATCATATTGTTTTTTTCTATA
>JAHFEP010000189.1 GCA_023248415.1 Nitrospirota bacterium | reverse complement strand
ATTAAATCTGACTCCTACAGAGACTGGTACATATCATATAATCTGTAATGAGTTTTGCGGCATTAACCATCATACAATGGTTGGCAAGATAATTGTAAATTAGTTTAGTCTTAAAAAAAAGGGGGTATAATAATGACAAATGCAGCAGAGTTTAGAACCTGCCCTATAACAGGGAAAAAGGTTTTTAAGTCCACCCAGAATCTAATGTGGATAAATGCAGTAACAGCGGTGGTCTTTATTCTTATAGGCGGGATAATGGCGCTCTTAGTTGCCTTAACACGTTGGCCTGCAGTCCATCTTCTTTCAGCAGAGTGGTTTTACAGGGCATTAACAGCACACGGCCTCAATATGCTGATTTTCTGGATAGTATTTTTTGAAATCGCAGGCCTGTATTTTGGTTCATCGGTTCTGCTTAATGTGCGGCTTGCTGTGCCGAAGCTTGGCTGGCTGGCTTATCTTCTGATGCTTGTCGGAGCAGTTATGGTTGATTGGATGGTATTCACTGGCAAGGCAGATGTTATGTTTACATCTTATGTACCGTTAATGGCGCATCCACTTTATTACCTTGGGATAATCCTTTTTGCTGTTGGCGCATTGATAGGGTGCGGCATCTTTTTTGCAACATGGGCAATAGCAAGGGCAGAGAAGACCTTTGAAGGCTCTGTGCCGCTTGTAACATTTGGTCTGGCTGCGGCAGCCATAATAGCAGTCTTTACACTTTCAGCCGGTGCAATAATCTATATACCAACATTCCTCTGGTCTCTCGGTTTAATAAAAAATCTGGATGCTGGAATGTACAGGCTGATATTCTGGGGTCTGGGACACGCTTCCCAACAGATTAATGTTACTGCAATGGTCTCTATCTGGTATCTGTTAGGGGTGCTGACTGTTGGCGCAAAGCCTGTTAATGAGAAGATATGCAGGACAGCCTTTGTTCTTTATATCCTTTTTATAAACCTGGCATCTGAGCATCATCTCCTTACAGACCCGACATTGAGTTCAGCTCATAAAATTGCAAATACATCTTATTTTATGTATCTGGCTGTGCTTGCTAGCATGATTCACGCCCTTGCAATTCCAATGGCGCTTGAGGTTGCACAGCGTAAAAAAGGATATACAAAGGGGCTGTTTGAGTGGCTTACAAAGGCGCCATGGGGTCAGCCTGGTTTCCCGGCCCTGATATTCTCGCTCTTTATTTTTGGTTTTATTGGCGGAATAACAGGCGTGGCATACGGCACAGAGCAGTTGGCCATTAAGTCGCACAATACATGGGCAATGACAGGACATTTTCATGGAACTGTTGTCGGCGGAACCACACTTGCATTTATGGGTCTGACATACTATGTTATCCCGCTTATATTCAGAAGGGAGCTTATAGGTAAGAAATTGGCTACAATCCAGCCGTATATATTCGGTATCGGCATAGTATTAATGTCCCTTGGGATGGGAGCTGCTGGCACACTTGGTTCGCCAAGAAGGCACTGGGATGTTACTTTTGCAGTTTCAATTATTCCATTTTCCTTTGACCCCACTGTTATCCTTTTCACAACAGTAGCAGCCATTGGTGCAATGTTAGCTGTTACAGGCGGGGCAATATATGTTCTCGTATCTGTGCTTTCAGTATTCTTTGGCAGAAAAATGGCTGTGAATGAGGCAAAGCTTCTATAATCAAATGAACTGGAGAGTTAAAGAGTTTAGGAGCTTAACTCCATAACTCAGAACGCCACAACTCATCAATTAAAAGTAAGAGGAGGTTTTCTTATGGAAGAAAAGCATGATTCGTTTCCAGCACCTGGGACATTTGTTATTGGGTTGATCTTTTTTACCCTCTTTGTTCTGTTCTATTTCCTGAACTGGAAGTGGTTGTCTATGATATGGATTGTCGGATGAAAGAGGTTATATTTTAGCAAGCAAGAATAATCCTATTGCGGGTTCAAGTAGGGGCGGGTTTGAAACCCGCCCCCGCAAAAGGGATTATAAGTTAGCGCAGGGGGGTATATGGAACTCAGAAAATATCTGCCTTTGTTTAAGCTCAGGATATGTGTTTTGATTACCTTTACTGCTATTGTGGGGTCAATAGCAGCTCAGGGGAGTGATATTTCTGTCTATAAGATGGCGCTTCTGATATTGGCAACAATGATGGCAGCTTCAGGCGCCAGCGCCTACAATCACTATTTTGACATGGATATAGACAGGGTTATGAAACGTACAACAGCCCGTCCTATCCCTTTTGGAGATATAAATCCTGTTTATGCACTCTTGTCTGCAAGCCTTCTGCTGATATTTTCTATAGCGCTCTCTTTTCTTGCACTGAATTTTCTTGTTGCAATACACTTGTTCCTTGGCGCCTTTGTATATGTTGTAATTTATACTATGTGGCTTAAGAGACGCAGCTGGACAAATATAATTATTGGAGGCCTTGCAGGAAGCTTTGCAGCGCTTGCAGGCGGCGCATCTGAAAGGCCTGAATTATGCCTGCCGCCTATACTTTTAGCAGTAATATTGTTTTTCTGGACGCCCT
The DNA here is from genome assembly GCA_023248415.1 of Nitrospirota bacterium. Lineage (GTDB taxonomy): Bacteria > Nitrospirota > CAKKRA01 > 9FT-COMBO-42-15 > 9FT-COMBO-42-15 > 9FT-COMBO-42-15. Next base: position 3,375 of record JAHFEP010000189.1, on the reverse strand, counting down.
CGCACTTCTGGAGCTTTGCAATGTTCCATAAGGAAGATTATAAGAACGCAGGTGTGCCAATGCTTCCTGTAGTTATTGGAGATAAAAAAACCGCCATTCTTATCCTGTTAAATACCATCTTCCTTGTTATTTCCTCGCTGCTTCCGGCATTTTTTGGCAATCTTGGAAGATTATACCTTGTTATTGCTATAGCTATGGGTGTCTTTTTTATTGTTAGGAATATCCAGCTTCTTCGCGACCTCTCTAAAGATACTGCCTGGAAAAATTTTAAGGCATCAATGATTTATCTCTTTGTAATCTTATCAGCAGTAATCCTTGATACAGGCATAAGGCAGTAGTTTAAAGATGAAAAAGGCACTATCATTTCTTATAACCGCATTCCTTTTGCTCACCAATAATTCTTCTGCAAATGTAACCTCACAGGATAGGATAAAACAGACAGAGCTGATAATAACCGCTAACGAGTCAATCGGAAAAAAGCCCGGAGACCACAGCTTATTAGATCAGGACGGCAATAGATTTAGTTTAAGCGAGTATGTTGGTAAGCCGCTTATAATCAACTTTATTTACACCAATTGCTCGCATGTCTGCCATATAAGCACTGCGATTCTTGCCGGAATTAGGGATGATATGACCAGGGAGCTTGGACAGAATGTCCATATTATAACAGTATCCTTTGATTATGAAAAGGATACTGTTAAGAGGATGAAGGAATACGGCGGGAACTTTACCAATGATTTCAGGTACTGGAGATTTGCAACAGGAGATAAGAAAACTATAGAGAGGCTTACAGAGGAATTTGGGTTTTCTTACCAGAAGACAAAGGACGGCTTTGACCATATAAATATGATTTCTGTCATGGACTCAAAAGGCAAAATATATAAGAATGTATTCTACGGGACAGGTGATAATGACAGAACGGATAAGGAATTAATTGAGTCATTAAAAGGGGCATTGTCAAGCAATGTTAATGCTGACGACATATTGAATTTTACCCTTTTAATAAACAGGCTGAAACTAATATGCTCTGATTACGACCCTGCGAGCGGCACGTACAAGCTTAATTATTATTATCTTATAGGTTATATATTATTAACTATTTTATGTTTTATCGTTCCAATCATATTTATGTGGTGGAAGGAGATATCATCTCTTGCTGTAAGGTTTACAAGCCTTGCTTTTAGAATATTTAGAATATCTTAAAGAATGATATCATGGGGAGGAAGGTAGATAATGGGTTATCAAGGTCTCTCTGTCAGGCGGAGGATTGTATATACTTTTGATAGATTAGGAGACATGGTATTTACACAGGAATACAATCCGCTCTACTGGTTAGGGACAATATGCTTTTTTTTCCTGATGCTGATAACCATAAGCGGCATCTATTTATTTTTATTTTACAGGACAAGCAGTCCCTATGAGACAGTTCAGTATCTTACTGTCAATCAGTGGTATTTAGGCGGCATCATGAGGAGCATACACCGCTATGCCTCTGACGGGTTTGTCCTGTTCATGGCTATTCATCTGTTAAGGGAATTTCTTCTCGGCAGATACCGTCAATGGCGGTGGCTGTCATGGGGCTCTGGTATGGCCCTCCTAACAGTCTCTATCGGCATCGGAATTACAGGATATTTTCTTATCTGGGATGAGAGGGCACAGGTAATTGCTATTAAGACTGCCCAATTGCTTAATGATATCCCTATCTTTGTTGAACCTCCGCAAAGGTCATTCCTTAGCAATGCTGCAGTGGACATGATGATATTCTTTGTCCTTCTCCTCGGCCATCTTGCAATATCATTTATTGTTATAGGTATACTGATAGCCATACATATATCAAGAAATGCGCGTCCCGGAATAAAACCGCCGAAGGCGCTTGCTGCTGCTTTATTGCTTGTACTTCTAATATTATCTATTATTTCCCCGGCTACAAGCGCACCACCAGCAGATATGGAGAGGATGCCGATTAATACACCCTTTGACTGGCTCTATTTATTTATCTATCCCCTATCATCTTTTCTTCCAAAGAGCGCCTTCTGGATTACATCAGTTGGAGGCACATTGCTTTTGTTTGTATTGCCATGGGTGGGCAGGTTAAAAAGGCAGCAGCCTGTTCAGATAACAGAGAGTTGCGTAGGATGCGAACAATGCCATAAAGACTGTCCTTATGAGGCTATACGAATGGTCCCAAGAAGGGACAGCAGGCCTTATCTCCTGCAGGCAGAGGTGATGGCAAACAGGTGCGCAAGCTGCGGCATCTGCGTAGGTTCTTGCAATTCCAATGTTACTGATATGCCGAACAAAACACGGGAGCAGATAGAAAAGGAGATATCAGAACTCTTAAGCCATGTTCGTAAGCAGAATGGAACACAGATGATAATAGGTTTTGTCTGTGAAAACAGCATTAAGATAAATGAATTGATTAACAGTGAAGGCAGAAGCCTTAAAGATATGCCTGATGTGCCTGTTATCATATTTCCATGCGTGGGCATGCTCAATCACTCCATGATTGAATATGCCCTAAAATCAGGTGCAGACGGTGTATTTATATGCGGATGCCAGATAAAAGAATGTTACTACCGTGAGGGATCTAAATGGGCGCAGCAAAGATTAGCAGGAGAGAGGGCGCCTGTTTTGATGTCAAATGAGGGGTTTGATTACTCACGTATCCGCGCATACTGGTTATCACCGCTTCGGGGCAGGGAGCTATTAAAGGAGGTAGCTATTTTCCGCAATGAGCTTAAAGACAAGGCAAAGCACAGGTATTACAATCTTATAGAGCCCTTGCAGGAGAAGGGATATAAGAAGACAATCGCATTTTCTGCAGTCTCTGCTCTATTAATACTTACTGCCATTCTCTTTTTTCTTTTTACAAAACCTACATATTCAATGTACAGCAAAGACATCTCCTTAATAAAGTTTACCTTAAAAAGGCCGGGTAAATTTGCAACAGAGGGCAAGGAATTAACTAAAAAGGATACAGAAAGCAAGCTTAAGCATATGCAAAAGACACAGTCGCAATTCCAGCAGATGAGAATGGAGTATGGAAGGGAGAGACTCCCGACTTATGTGGAGATAGATTTAGGCGGTAAAAGGATATTATCAAAGACCTATTATCCTACAGGCCTGAGAAGGGACGGCTCAACATTTGCCTATGAGGAGATACTCATATCACCAGGCGCTTATGATATAAACATCAGGATGAGGGATTCTAAAGAGGATGGTATTTTTGAGTATACCTTTGACGAAAAGATTGAGCTGTCAGTAGGAAAGGTTGCAATAATTGACTTTGATAGAGTGAAAAATAGATTCTTCATATTAGGGGAGGAAGAGGAGGAGAGGGAAGGTGAATAATCTATCAGAGCAGAGGATATTGCT
>JAHFEP010000188.1 GCA_023248415.1 Nitrospirota bacterium | reverse complement strand
AACATGATAATGTCCTTTCCTGCCATTATGCCCTCCTTTTAAATAGGGCAGTATAGCATCCTTAAGAATAGGACATTTCTATCTTGGCTAAACAGGACATTATCATTTTGGGATTACATATAATTGTTTTTAATTAGCGACAATTTTTAGCAGGTTGCTGAAAGACTTAAAAATCATAAGTATAATACTCCCCAAAAACTGGACAGAGAGATAAGGTGGATGATAGAGTCTGTCTAAACACAAAGGAGGAGATGCAGGATGATAAAGAAGAGGCAGACGCATGATGCAGCATTCAAGGCAAAGGTAGCCCTTGAGGCAGTGAAAGGGGAAAAGACTATAACACAGCTTGCGAGCCAATATGGAGTGCATCCTAACCAGATAGGACAATGGAAGAAGAAACTGTTAGAGGAATTGCTACTCTTGTTTTCTGGTAAGAGAGATTGTCAGGACAATAGGCATGAAGAACTGGAGGCAGAATTATATCGGCATATAGGGCAGTTGAAAGTAGAGCTTGAATGGCTTAAAAAAAAATCTCAGATACTCGGTTAAGGAGAAACGTGGATTGATAGAGACAGGGCATACAGATATACCAATAAGGAGGCAATGTGAAATACTGGGGGTATCACGGGCGGGATATTATTATGAACCTGCAGGAGAGAATCCATTGAATCTGCATCTTATGAACCTTATAGACAAGCAATATACCAAGACGCCCTTTTACGGAGTTAATAAAATGACGGCATGGCTTATCAGACAAGGGTATACGGTCAATCCTAAGAGGATAAGGCGGTTAATGAGGCAGATGGGGCTTGAGGCGATCTATCCGAAGCCTCGCCTGAGTGTATCAATATCTGAGCACAAGAAATATCCTTATCTTTTAAGGGACTTAGAGATAAAGCGGCCTGATCAGGTTTGGTGTGCGGACATTACCTATATAAGGATGCAGCAGGGGTTCTTGTACCTGACGGCTATCATGGACTGGTACAGCCGGTATGTATTGGCATGGAGGCTGTCAAACACGTTGGATGCGGGATTTTGCCTTGATGCGCTCAATGCTGCGTTAGCGATTTCACAACCTGAGATATTCAATACTGATCAGGGGGTTCAGTTTACGAGCGTTGAATTTACTAAAAGGCTTCAGGAGGCTGAAATCAGGATCAGTATGGATGGAAGAGGGAGGGTATTTGACAACATCTTTGTGGAGCGGTTATGGCGGACAGTGAAATACGAAGCGGTTTATATTCACAGTTATGAGAGCGTTCGTGATACTTGGAGTAATTTTGAAAGATATTTTCGTTTTTACAACACAGATAGGATTCATGAATCTTTGGGATACAGGACGCCCCATGAGGTATATTTTGGGGAAAGTGAAGCTATAACAATTAACAGACAGGCGGATGAATTAATCCACCTTATATAACCCAATTTTTTGTCTTGACATTGGGGAGGGGTTTACAGTGTTGGCGGGAAGGGGGAGCTTGAAATCATACGGGCATCAAAAAAAATCTGGGCATCGGATCCCGGCCTGATGAAATCACACAAGGCAGTTATGCATAAATGCCTCGGTGAGTTCTATTATAATGCGTCCTATGCGATGGCAGAGAGCAGCAAGAGCGCCGCTCTCGCACTGTTTGCGCGAGGCGTCTGGCACAAAGCAGCAATTCAGCCGATGAGCATCAAGATACTCCTCAAAATATTGACGCCGGTATGGGTTTTAAATGTGATCCGACGTTTACGCGTTTCAGAGAACAGAAAGTGATAAGCGCAGAGCAATGGACATGTTGTTGGGGAAATAATAGGATAAGAAGGCTGTGAAATGCCTCTCCGTCAAATTCCTAATTCTATTTTTATTCCTTCCTTTTTAATTTGAGCTATAATGCTTCCGCCATCCTTTTCAAACTCATCTTCTCTGAAACAAATCACCTCTAACATTGAATTGTATTCCTGCGCCTCATGAAATACCTCAATAGCCTCTTCATAATATTTTTCTGGTTCAATAGCTTCAGCAAAGACCGCAGCAATATCTATATCGCTATAATCCTTCTGCGTTCCTTTTGCATAAGAACCAAATAAATACGCAGAACGGATCGGATATTTTTTAGCGGCTTTGGCAAAAAAAACCTTTGCTATTTTTACAGCTTCATTTTTTGTATAAGCCATTGTGCCTTCTCCTTTGTAAAGTTTAAAAAGTCTTTTGCCTTATCAGATGTAATCTGGGATAACAACTCGTCTATGTCGTCCTTATATCTGGCATTGAGATAATATTGTGATAGAAAATCCATCTTCTTTAAATCTTCCTTATCCATCTCCACAATAATACCTGACAATTCAGCAAGCCGCCTGAGATTGTGCACAGGAGCGACATCAATTCCTTTAAATACCATATATGCCTTAAAACATTTTTCAATGATTTGTTGGCACATAAAAACGGCATAAATATATCGCCGAGTTGCGTACATTGCCTCGGCAGTTTCCATATCATAATTCACACGTTCAAGCCATTTTTGATAAACAGGTTTAATCATCATTTAACACCAATCGCTGCAATTTTCGTCATCAGGTTTACTGATATGTAATGCTTAGAAGAGGTAACTCCTTTTTCTTTATTATTCAATATATCAGATTCAGAGCAAATATTCAATTACCTTTCAAAACTAATTTTTTCATATCCACTGCTGACATTTTTTTGCGACAATTGCACATAAATTGTGCAGGTTCTACTACAGTTTTTTAGATACCTTCCTAACGCATTTAAAAATTCTTTTTCTTCATATCCTCCCAAAATATAAAACATTCCTTCTCTTCTATTTCCTTATTTTCTTATCTGGCACAACATTTGCTTATAGTAAATATTAGAATTGAATAGCGACAAAATAGTTTAAGACTCTAAAATCATGAAAAGGGTAAACCAACCGAAAGGTTGGGGCACAAAGCTAAGAGTCCTTCGGGATTGTCTGGCTGCCATGATGAAGGGAATACCCTCCATTATTAGCGCCTCCTTTTCAAAATAAAAAACAATATACCTTCTGCTCAGAGCACACCTGTTGAAAGGCAGGGCCGCAGAGCAACGAGACTAAAGAAGCAGTCGTTAGTGAACAGTGAATAGTAGTTAGTAAAAAGCTGTTTTTAACTATTCACTATACCCTATTCACTATTCTCTGTTTTCAATGTCAGTCGAGCCGCCAGAAGAGAAATCTTTTGGCGGCTTTTTTTGTTTAAATTGATTACTCAGATTAACCCCACCCTTCCTCCCCTTAATTAAGGGGAGGAGTAAGGAGGGGTTACACAGATTTCTTTAGGAGGGAAGATTATGTTAAATCTAATGTTAAAAAATCAAAGGTATGAAGGAGGTCATGGTTTTACCTTTCGCCTTCAGCCTTTCGCCCTTAGCCTAAGGTCTTTAGCCTTTAGCCTTTTCTTTATCTTATATCTTCTAAATGCAAATACACTCTTTGCTGGCACTGTCACATTATCATGGGATGTACCAACAACGAATACTGATGGCTCACAACTCACTGACCTTGCAGGATATAAGGTATATTATGGAACTTCCTCGGGAAGCTATAACCAGTCAATTGATGTTGGCAATGTAACCACTTATACTTTAAATTTAACTGATGGGACTACCTACTACTTTACAGTAATAACATATAATTCATCTAAGAGTGAGAGCGGGTATTCTAATGAGGTTTGCAGAACCATAGGTACAACAACCTGCAGTAGCGGTGGTGATACTCAGGCGCCAACTGTTCCCACAGGGCTCTCAGCACAGGCTATTAGCAGCAGTCAAATCAATCTTTCATGGACTGCTTCAACTGACAATGTTGCGGTTACCGGCTACAGAATCTATCGCTGTCTTGGCTCTAATTGTTCTCCAACCACCCAATTAGCCACTTCAGCAACAAATTCTTATTCAAATACAGGTCTTAGCGCTTCAACTGCCTACACTTACAGGGTTTTGGCCTATGATGCGGCTGGAAATGTGTCTTCACAATCAAGTTCTGCAAGTGCGACAACATCAAGTGGCGGCGGAGGCGGTGATACTCAGGCGCCAACTGTTCCCACAGGGCTCTCAGCACAGGCTATTAGCAGCAGTCAAATCAATCTTTCATGGACTGCTTCAACTGACAATGTTGCGGTTACCGGCTACAGAATCTATCGCTGTCTTGGCTCTAATTGTTCTCCAACTACCCAAATAGATACTTCAGCCACAAATTCTTATTCAAATACTGGTCTTAGCGCTTCAACTACTTACACCTATTCAGTTTCAGCCTATGATGCGGCAGGAAATGCGTCATCACAGTCAAGTTCTGTAAGTGCGACAACATCAAACAGCGGCGGTGGAGGAGGCAGTAACGACCTTTCTGCTAATAACACAGGCAGTGGTTCAGAGATTTCTGGCGGCGGATGCGGCTTTGTAAAGGATGATAATGGCAATGGTAAAGGGTCAGGGGGCAAGGGTCAGGAAACAAGTGTAATATTAATGCTGATTATTGCTTTGGCAGGCATAGCTGCGGCAAGGAAATTTCAGCCTAAGAGAAGGGTGTTTTTTGACTGAGTTAAAAAAATAAAAGTATGTATTAAAAGCCGCCAGAAAGATAAAACTAACTGGCGGCTTTTTTGTGTTGGTTGTTTTGGCTTGACAGGTTCAAGGCCTTTATGATTTAATTAATTATAAGGATAATGCTTTTAATGCTTTAAGGATACACCCAGAGCTTGTTGAAGGAGGACGAGATGCCTGTAACCATACCTCTTGAGGTATATGAAGAATTTGAAAAAGGGCTTGGCAAAGAGGGCGCTAAGAAGGTAGTAAAGGGCCTTGAGAGTGTTATATCAGAAGCAACAGAATACAAGTGGAAGGCTACAAAGGATGAGATCCTTGATGCTATGAAAAAGGAATCTGTAACAAGGGAGTTGTTTGTGGAGAGGATGGGGCTTCACAATGAGAAGATTAATGCCTTAAGGGTAGAGCTTGATGGAAAGATAGAGAATGTTAGGGTTGGGCTTGAAGGGAAGATAGAGAATTTTAGGGTAGCGCTTGAAGGGAAGATAGAGAATTTTAGGGTAGCGCTTGAGGAGAAAATTGAGAATGTTAGAATTGGGCTTGATGGGAAGATAGAGCTTGTAAAGGCAGATATTAAAAGGCTGGACATGAAGCTTAATTTTTTAATTGTCCTTATGATTATAGCCCTAACCCTAATGAATCCCGTAATGGCCGAGATAATCAAGAACCTGTTAAAGCTATAATATGAGGTTCTTGCAAAACTCTCCCAGCCTGTCATTCCCGCAGAGTTTTTGAGCGGGAATCTGGTGTTTTTTAAGCACAAACCATATCCCCGATAGAAGCATTCGGGGATGACAAATAGTTTTGCAAGAGCCTCATATGACTTCTGTTCAGAGAGAACATCTAAACCTCTTGTCCTGAGGGCAATAGTAATTGCCCGTGGAATATGCTTGTCAATGTATAAAGCGATGGACACTATAAAAAATAAGCCCCTTTGAGAAGACATTATTTCCATCTCATCCCTAATTCCGAAGAGTAGCCTATTACTATAATAGGAAATCAAAAATTCCTGCCGTTTTTTTGCGACAATTGTACATAAACTGTGCAGGTTTTACTACAACCTTATATAAGCTGTCCAGACTTAATAATGACCCGTTCTTCTTTATATCCTCCTGAAATATAAAGCCTTTAGCCTAAAGCCTAATGCCCTTAGCCTTTCAATGACTTCATTGGCATGGGATTTGCTTATAGTATCAAGTAAGAATAAAAAATTTACTTGACCCAGAATCATGCTAAGGGTAAACTAACCGGAAGGTTAGGGCACAAAGCCAAGAATCCAAAGGATTCAGTCGTAAGTAGTAAGTCGTTAGTCGTAAGTAATTAGGAAATCTTACAACTTAAAACTTACGACTTA
>JAHFEP010000354.1 GCA_023248415.1 Nitrospirota bacterium | reverse complement strand
CCAGAGGACAGGGCAGAGGCATTGAGGATAGCAGATATATTCAGGGCAAGGGTTGTAGACTCTACACCAACAACATATACAGTTGAGATTACAGGTGATGAAAAAAAGATAGAGGCCATTATCAATCTGCTCAGGCCATTGGGCATAAAGGAGCTGATACGAACTGGAAAGATTGCCATAGCAAGGGAAGAGGGAAAGACAATAACAAAGGAATAATATAATATTCGGGAGGAGTTAAAAATTATGAATATCTATTATGACAAGGATGCAGACACAAAATTACTAAAAGGAAAAAAGATTGCTGTTATTGGGTATGGCTCGCAGGGCTTTGCCCATTCAAATAATCTTAAAGACAGCGGTATAGATGTAATCATTGGCCTGAAAGATGGTAGCAAATCCGAAGAAAAGGCAAAAAAGGCTGGCCTGACTGTTATGACAACAGAGGAGGCAGCAAAGGTTGCTGATATTATGATGATACTTGTGCCTGATGAACAGCAGGGCGATATGTATGATACATCTATTGCGCCATATATAAAGAAGGGCGCCTATCTTGCCTTTGCACACGGTTTTAATATCCACTTTGGACAGATTGTGCCTCGTGATGATATAAATGTCTTTATGGTTGCGCCAAAATCACCAGGACATCTTGTAAGGCATGAGTATACAAAAGGCGGCGGTGTGCCGATGCTTATTGCAATACATAAAGACCCTTCAGCAGACACAAAGAAGATGGCGCTCGCTTATGCCTCTGCTATTGGCGGCGGCAGGGCAGGGATTATTGAAACCTCATTTAAGGAAGAGACAGAGACAGATTTATTCGGCGAGCAGACTGTGCTTTGCGGCGGCGCCTCAGCGCTTATTTTAGCAGGATACGAGACGCTCGTTGAGGCTGGCTACGCGCCGGAGATGGCATACTTTGAGTGCCTCCATGAATTAAAACTTATTGTTGATTTAATATACGAGGGCGGAATATCCAACATGAGATATTCTGTGAGCAATACTGCGAAATACGGAGACATCACAAGGGGACCAAGAATAATCACAGAAGAGACAAAAAAGGAGATGAAAAAAATCTTAGAGGAGATTCAGAGCGGGAATTTTGCAAAAGAGTGGATGCTGGAAAACAGGGTGAATCGTCCTGTTTTCAATGCCCTGCTTAAAAGGGGACAAGAGCATCAGATAGAAGAGGTTGGTGCAAAATTGCGGGCAATGATGCCGTGGCTTGGGAAAAATAAGATAGTGGATAAGAGCAAAAATTAATTGTAGGGGCAACCCTTGCGGTTGCCCTTACAAAAGCATTTTTAAATTGAGCAGACTAAAAAACAGACTCATTGCAAAGATACTCACAAGGTTTCCAGCCCTATTAAATATATATGTAAAGAGGGCAAAACCAATGGTAGTAGCGGGCATACCATGGATGCCCTTTGCCAAAGACCTAAAGAAGTGCAAGATAGCCCTTATTACAACTGCTGGTGTTCACCTAAAGAGCCAGTTTCCTTTCAATATGAATGACCCTGACGGCGACCCGACATACAGGGAGATTCCCATTAACACACCAATTTCAGAATTGATGATAACCCACGACTACTATGACCACAAGGATGCGGACAGGGATATAAATATTGTCTTTCCAATTGACCGTCTTAAAGAGATGAAGGCAGAAGGCGAGATAAGAGAGATTGCTGAAATCAACTATGGTTTCATGGGTCACATTGACGAGGAACACATCAAGACGCTTATAAATAAGACTTCTCCAGAGATAGCTCAAAGATTAAAAAAAGAGGGTGTTGATGCAGTCCTTCTAACGCCTGGGTGAGGGCTCTGTAATCGGTCAGTTGGCCTGATACAGAGGGAGATTGAAAGGGCGGGGATTTCTACTATCAGCATTTCAGCAGTCAGGGAACTTACAGAGGAGATAAAGCCTCCAAGGGCAGTCTTTTTAAAATGGCCCATCGGCCATCCGCTCGGCGAGCCGTTTAATATAAAGCAGCAGAAGGCAGTTTTAAAAAGCGCCTTCAATGCCCTCAAGGACATCAAAGAATCCGGCAGCATCATAGACTTGCCGTATAAATGGAAGAGGGAGGAGTATTAA
>JAHFEP010000353.1 GCA_023248415.1 Nitrospirota bacterium | reverse complement strand
CTCCCTGACTATTGATATAGGGAGAAGTAATGGGGTCGGGTCGCACATTACACAATCTTTAATCTGTTGAGTCTATTGTAAACTACTACACCACGTTTGTAAGGAGTAGAGCCTGTTCCTTATTCACCTCTATATCAATTGATTTACGATTATCGGGAGTGTAACAGAATCAAAGAAAAAAGTAAATGGAAATTGGCAGGGAGAGGAGTGTTTCTGATTGAGATGTTTTCCTATATAGGTTCCAGTCCTCTTTTCCATATTTATCTTTTAAAAGCCTCTGTGTCTCTTTTTTTTCAAAATCTGTAAGTTCAGCTTCAAATAATTTAATGCCAATTCCTTGTTCAAAGCCTTTTTTGATTGCAGATATTATTCCTGCTGTACCAGACATCTTTTTCGCCTCATCTTCTATTGATGTGCTTTTTTCTTTGTGAAGGTTTATAAACTTTGTCCTTTGTTCATGATTATTAAACCTCAAAAGGCTTGCAAGCTGGATATAAGAAGGAGATACTATAACAGAGCCGTGCTGGAGAAAGTGGTTTCTCCACCTTTTCTGTGCGCTGCCAATAAGTTTTTTCCCTTTTACGCTTATCTCATAAAAAGAGGTGTCTAAAAAACAGGAAAACCCGCCTTTATTTTTTGAAGGTCTTTCTGTAATCTCGCCAGAGATACCCAAATTTTTGAGCCCGTGCAAAAGGCAATCAGCGATTACCTTATACGACCCTTTAATACCCTTTGGAAATATCTGGTTCTTAGAAGGCGAGATTACGCTGTAAGTAAGCTCTTTGTTATGAAGCACTGCCTTGCCGCCGGTGAGCCGTCTGACAATATCTATATTTTGTCTTTTACATTCTGAAATGTCAACAGCCTCATTAACATCCTGAAAGTATCCAACAGAGATGCAGGGAGGACTCCATGTATAAAGCCTGAGGGTTGGCGAAGATAATCCCTTATCGCACGCAATAGTTATTGCCTCATCAATAGCCATGTTTATAAAACCGTCTTGCGCCTCTGAGATTATGAGCCTGAACTTAAAGTTATTCATTAACTAAAAATCTCCGCTAATCTGTCCTCAATCCTTTTAAAGTGCGTGCCTCTCCAGTAGATTTTCTTGCATTGTCTGCACTGGTTAAAGGAATCATGATTTTCATATACATATTCTGGCACAATGCCCTCCACATCCTCTTTTTGTACTGATATAAGCTCTTCATTGCAATAGATGCATCTTGTAAAAAAATTTTTGTCTGATTTTAGTTTTAAGGCAGTAATAATCTGCCTCAACTGTTTATATGGTTCATTGTCATTTATAAAAACATAATCCTTAATACCCCGTCTTTTTATTAATAAAGTATCTCGTGTAAGGAGCATCCTATCCTCCTCCTTAGCCCTTCTGAGCAGAGAGGCATCATCAATCTCTTTAAAATAGAGGGTATCATAGCCGAGTATCCTAAGCCAAATTGCAAGTTTTCCAAGCATTGAGTCAGCAATAAACTTTACCAAAAAAATCCTCCTTGACAAACTTTCTCATTATATATTATCTTGTGCAGAACAGTCAAACAATAGGGGTGGGGTTTTGCAATTATCTAACAAAGTCGTAATAAAATTCTTAGACGGAACAGTTATCAAGGGCATTACAAATGATTTTGTCCCTACTATAGACACCTTTCATGTTATTTACAGGGATAATGACAGGGATATAATGAAAGAGGTGCATGTCCCTGTTATTAAAGCAGTATTTTTTGTAAAGGATTTTTATGGTAAAAAGGATGTTTCCAAACATGTTGCAGCGCCAATAAGATTGCCTGGCAATATTGGCAAACGTGTAACAGTTACCTTTCCTGATGGAGAGATTATAAGCGGATATACATACAGTTTCAGGGATGACGAGCTCGGTTTTTTCCTCTTTCCGCTAAATGAGGCAGATAATAACCATAGAATATTTATAGTTACAAGGAATGTATCAAAAATAGCAAGGGATATGTAATCCCAAAATGATAATGTCCTGTTTAGCCAAGATAGAAATGTCCTATTCTTAAGGATGCTATACTGCCCTATTTAAAAGGAGGGCATAATGGCAGGAAAGGACATTATCATGT
>JAHFEP010000187.1 GCA_023248415.1 Nitrospirota bacterium | reverse complement strand
ACGGATACTGGCGCGACCTCGGCACACCTGAGGCGTATTCATCTGCAAAAAAGGAGTTGTTGGAGAGGTCATTAATCTCTTGAATTTACAAGAACTGGATTCCCGCTAAAAACATGCGGGAATGACATTTAAGGGTATTTTGCGGATTTTTCAGCAGACTGCAGAGGATTGCCCCTACAAAAACATAATTTATGCAAATCTTAAAAAAGCTCCCAAGACGCATCAGGCCCACCTTTTATCATGACATGCTTGCTGCCATGTATTACGGTATTTTTGGCGGCCTTCTTATCCCCTTTATTCCAATAATCGGAAGAAAGATTGGCGCATCAAATATAGAGATGGCATTTTTAATGGCCGCCCCATATATCACAAGCCTGATGACATTTTTATTAACAGAGGATATCTTTGGCAAGGGCAGGATGTGCTATGTTGTGTGGTTTAATGTAATCGGCCGCAGTTTTCTGCTCCTGATGCTTTTTATCTACTCTCCGGGCTACTATACATTGATTATCCTTCTCTTCTTTTTTCTATCTGCGTTTGCAATCCCTTCGTATACATTTGTTATGAAGAGCAACTATCCTGATGAGCAGAGGGGAAGGCTGATGGGCTATGTGCGCATAGGCATGGCTGTATTATGGATTATTGCATCATGGATAGGAGGATATATCCTTAATAAGGAGACAGGCTATTACAGATATGTCTTTCCTGCTGCTGCATTATTCGGGATACTCTCTGCATGGGAGTTTGGAAAGATAAGGATTAGAAGAGAGGTAAAGGCAAAAACAAAGGCAATCCCTGTCCTTGATATAATAAAGACGCCATTTTCAGACAGGGCATTTTTGAGATTTATAATATCATATACTGTATTCGAAATCGGCTTTCTAATGGCAATGCCATTATATCCAATAGTAATGGTGGATTATCTCCGCATCACAAATTTACAAACAGGCGCACTCGGATCTGTGTTTTCCTTCTTCTGGCTCATTGGATTTTTCTTTTGGGGATGGTATATGGATAAGTATAGTATAAAGAGGGTTATGACTTTATTTTATCTGATAGCAGCAATACTGCCATTTTTATATCTTTTGAGCTTTTCCCTTCCTGCGATTGCCATTGCCTTTGCAGTAGCAGGCTTTGCAATCGCTGCGATTGAGATGATAAGCGTAAACCTTATAACACACATGACACAGCCGAACCTTGTCTCAAGATATTCTGCTATTCATATAACATTAAGCGGCGTAAGGGGAGGGATATTCCCATTTGTTGGTATCGGGCTGATAAACATTGTCGGGATAAAGATGGTCTTTTTAATATCCGCTATGCTGATAATTAGCGCAGCAATTGCTGTCAGTTCTCACCAATACTATATTTCTTCATCTTCTCATAAAGCGTAGAATATGCAATGCCGAGCGCCTTTGCTGTTGTTGTCTTGTTTCCTTTGTGCGTCTTCAGGGTTTGTATAATTGCAGATTTTTCTATTTCTTCAAGCGTCCTTCCTGAAAGGTCTGCTGTCTCTTTCTCTGATACCTGCGGTTTTGTTAGTATCAAATCCTTTGGTTCAATATAATCAGATGTGCCAAGCGCAATTGCCCTTTCAATAACATTTCTTAATTCCCTTATATTCCCCGGCCAAATGTAGTTTATCAGGATGTTCAGGGTCTCTTTTGCAACTCCCTTTATCTTTCTTGTTTTATTTGCCTTAATAAAATAATCTATAAGCAGGGGTATGTCATCTTTTCTGTCCTTTAACTGCGGCAGGTTTATATTTATAACAGAGAGCCTGTAAAAGAGGTCTTCACGAAACCTGTTCTTTTTTATCTCTGCTGACAAATCCCTGTTCGTTGCTGCAATAATCCGAACATCAACAGGTATAATATTTGTGCCTCCAACCCGCTTTATCTCCCTTGCCTCCAGCACCCGCAAAAGCCTCGGCTGCATATCAGGCTCAAGCTCGCCTATTTCGTCAAGAAAGATTGTTCCTCCATTCGCTGTTTCAAAGGCGCCATGCCTTGCTGATACTGCGCCTGTGAAAGCGCCCTTTTCATGGCCAAACAGCTCGCTCTCTATCAGGTTTCTTGCAATTGCGCTGCAATCTATCACCACAAAGGGTCTCTTTGAACGATTGCTGTTTTCATGGATTGCCTTTGCCACAAGCTCCTTTCCTGTTCCTGTCTCGCCTATAATTAATATAGTTGCATCTGTTTTGGACACCTTTTCAAGTATGCCGAATACATCCTTCATCTCTTTGCTCTTGCCGACAATATCTCCGAACCTGTCCTTTTTGCTTGGCGTAAGCTCAATCTTTTCTTCAACAGGGATAAACCGTAATTCAGTATTCCCAAGCCTTATTATAGAGCCTTCATTTAAAAACGCCTCGGAAACCCGCAGGCCGTCAACAAAGGTGCCGTTAGTGCTTTCCAAATCCCTGATAACATACTGCCCCTTCTTTTCCTCTATCACAGCATGATGCCTTGATACAGTATCGTCTGCTATTACAACATCATTCTCCTTTTTGCCCCCGATTCTAAGCATGCCCTTGTCAATCACAAACTCCTTGCCAAGTTCCCTGCCCTTTGTTACAGCAAGCTTTACCTTCTTAAGGAGAAGCGTTCGTGTCGGCTCTTTTGTGATAATCTTTAATGTAGTGTCGTTATCCTGTCTCTGGCTTGGCATGGGTAATTATTAGCACAGATGAAGGGCTAATTCAAGGAAGAAACAAAATCGGTTGTTTCATGTTGACCATGCAATTTTAATGATATACAATTATGCCGTGAAACAAAGAAATCTCAGAGGAATCTTGTGGAGGCATAGGCGCATCCAGCAGTAGGATAAAGAATGGATATAGACATAACTGGAATTCAGGCAAAAATTATAAATGGAAAATATATTGTTTCCTTTACCCATACAGAAAAAGTGCGGTTAAGAAGGATTGAAGCCAAAGAGATTGAAGAGGCTATTTGCAAGGGAGCGATTATTGAGCCATATCCTGATGATCCACGAGGCCCAAGTTGTTTAATATTAGGCTTTACAAGCCAGAACAGACCTTTGCATGTGGTTTGTGGTAAAATAGAAGAAGAGGAGATATTAATAATTACTGCCTACGAACCTGACTCTAAAGAGCGGGAGGCAGATTGGAAAACAAGAAAGAGAGGTTTTTAAAATGTTTGATAAATGTTATTTTTGTAAGGGCAAGGTATTGCAGCAGTATATTAGCATTGACTATAGATGGGGAGAGACACTGGCAGTCATTAAAAATGTTCCTGCTGGGGTTTGCGACCAATGTGGAGAGAAATATCTCACAAGTGATGTTTATAAAGCATTAGAGCGTCTTGTAAAAAACAAGAGCCACTTGATGGGTAAGATGACTGTGGATATTTTGGCTTACGAGACAAGCTCTGCAGCATAGCTGGAACGAAAGAAAGATTTGAAATTTGCATATATCACAGTAGCTTTTATTAAAGAAGGAGGTGCGCTATGGCTAAGGTTAAAGATATGACGATTAACGACCTTGAACAGTTAATAGAATTTAAGCTTATTGAGATTCTCGGAGACCCTGATTCAGGTCTTCAATTGAGAGAGGATTTTAAGGCAAAATTAGAACAAAGGCTGAAAAAACCTTCTAAAAGAATCTCCCATGAGGAGGTATTAAAAAAATTTGCCTAAGATTGATTGGACTGATGATGCTATAGAAGACTTGCAGAGGCTTGATAAACCAATAGCAAAGCGTATTCTAAATAAAATCACCTGGCTTTCTCACCATTTTAATAACATAACCCCAGAGCCTCTTTCTGGCGGCCTTGCTGGAAGCTTTAAACTCAGAATAGGGACTGGAGAGTCATATATACTATAGAAACAGATAAGATTATAATTCAAGCAATAGGGCATAGAAGCGAGGTATATAAGCAGTAGAAGAAGACTAAACAATCTGCAAAATCCCTCCACCTTCAGACACCCTCTTTTAACTTCTTATTGACCATCTAATTTTAGTAATATACAATTACGCAAAGCATTTTAAATAAATTCCTTGAACAATCAGAATGTTCCGCAATGAAAACACCGTTACAAAATTTCTGGCCTTATCCTCTTGCTTTCCCTTCAAATGCCATGTAAAATTAGAAATAAAGGCATTAATAATAAAAAAAGATGACATCATTTTTAGATTATAAAGGAAGAAAAATAAGATTAACTGAGGAGCGTTGGAAACACATCAATGAGAGACATCCAGAAACCATCAGGCAAGAAAAATTTATTAAAGAAACAATGTCAATTCCTGATTTCATTCAGGAAGGCAATAAAGGGGAATTATTAGCAATTAAGAGGTTTAAGAAGACACCAATTTCTGAGAATAAATATCTTGTTGTGGTTTACAAACTTGAAAACATAGATAGTTTTCTTGTTACAGCCTATTTTACAAGAAGGCCATCTTTTAGGAGGAAATTGATATGGAAAAGGTAATATTTCCGCAGGGAAAAACTGTAAATAGCTATTATGATGAAAAAGCAGATGTGCTTTATGTTTCTTTTGGAGAGCCGCGACCAAGCGAGGTTCTGGACACAGGGGAGGACTTATTAATTCGCTTTGACCCTAAAACAGGCGAGATTACAGGATTTACTGTCCTGAATTTTTCTGAGTTTGGTCAGGAGATAGAAGAGTTAATTGGCAAAGAGGCTGTTGGGTGAGAAGGGAGCGGGTTGAGCTCATTGACCACACAATTTTAATAATATACAATTAGGCCAAGATATTTAAAACTCTCTGAACAATCTTATTAAGATATTAGCTTCTTAAGGGATTGCAAATCAGACAGTAAAGGGGTATAATTAATTATAATATGAAAGGCATTTTAAAAATAAATAGGCACAATGAAAAAAAAGAGATGCTGTTTGAATTAGCCTATCTCTTATCCCTTACAACCCGTCAGAGATTTGAGATGATGTCTAAAAAAACAAAAGAGATGATAAGTTTACTGGGGAAAAGTGGACACAGAAAACCTTTTGAGATTATTAAAAGAACATAAGGTTGATTTTGTGATAATCGGGGCTACAGCCTTCCCTGTTCACGGTTATGCACGAGCAACACTGGATATAGATATTTTTATAAGACCCGAAAAAACCAACACAGAAAGAGCGCGGAATGCATTAAAAGAATTCGGGTATGATATTTCAGACATCGGCATAAATGATCTGCTCAAAAAAAAAATACTGATCCGCCAGTATGCTGTTGAAACTGACCTTCATCCCTTTGCAAAGGGGGTGAGTTTTGATCAGGTATGGAAGAATAAGATAAGAGCGAAATTTGGCAACACCTTCGTCTATTTTGCATCTCTTGACGATCTGATAACAATGAAACGTGCAGCAGGGAGACCGAAAGACAGGGAAGACCTCAAATTCTTGCAGAATATTAAGAAGCTTAAAAGAAAGAAAAGGGTAAAAAGATAACTTATTTTTAAATAAAAAGAGCGCGCCAGCCATGGTTGTTCTTATCAGGGCTATGTCCAACCGATGGAAGGGAACACCCTTTAGACTCCTCTTCTAACTTCTTATTGACCACACAATTTTAATAATATACAATTAGGCTGTGAAATAAAGATGTATTTTGGATATTTAGGGTGATATAATAACAAGCCAAATATGGAAACTACATCATTAATAGACAGGCAGGAACTTAAGGATAAAGCAAATAGGCTTTATACTCCAGCAGAGATAATAAAATTATTTCAATCTACAGGTATTGAAAAAGAGTGGTCCTTTATTGAATACAAGCCCTCCGATACCTCCAAGCTAACCCATTGTTATCATCGCTACCCTGCCAAAAAATTTATATAAAAATATTGACAAGTGTTGATTAATGTTGTAATGTCCTGATAAAGTTTTTTTAAGCTTTATCGGAGGCATATATGGAAGAAAAAACTATTTTCACAACAAAAGAGG
>JAHFEP010000352.1 GCA_023248415.1 Nitrospirota bacterium | reverse complement strand
GCAGGAGCCAGACATTGGAGGGATGGTTGAAGTCAATCCCGGAGGCGCTGCGAGAGGAGCAGCCATGGCTGCTGTACTGGCTTGGTGTATGCCGCATGCCGTTTAATCTGCCAGAAGGAAGGGGGCATTTTGAAAAGGCATTTGAAAGATTTAAGCTCCAAAATGATGCAGCAGGAATTTTTCTTGCGTGGTCAGGGGTAGTTGAAACCTACATCTATCAATGGGGCGATTTCAAGCCCTTAGACAAATGGATTGCAGAGATTGAAGCGCTGCTCGTGAAGTATTCAACACTACCGTCTCCAGAGATTGAGGCAAAGGTAACAGCAGGGGTATTTACAGCCCTAATGTATAGACAGCCGCAGCACCCGCATCTCCCTGTTTGGACAGAACGACTTCATCGGTTGATAGAAGTCAGCCCTAATGCCTCGTTAAGCATGCTCATGGGAAATCATCTGCTGCTATATTACACCTGGTGGAGCGGCGACCTTGCCAAAGGGACAAACCTTGTAAACATGTTAGAGCCTTTATCCCGCATTCCGGATCTTGCGCCTCTTTCACGCATTGCATGGCATGCTATTAAAGCAGCGCATTGCTGGATGACTGGAGACAATACAATATGCATACAGGCAGTTGAAGAGGGTTTGAAGATTGCAGAAGCCACAGGCGTGCATGTATGGGATTTTATGCTTCTGGCTCAAGGGGTATGGGGCATACTCACATCAGGGGAGATTGAAAGAGTGCCTTCAATGTTTAAACGTATGTTGTTGGTTATGGATAATAGACGGCTTCTGGATGTTTGCCACTATCGGTATCAGGCCTTTATTGAGGCAATGCATCGCAATGATGTGCGCCAAATGGCGGAACATTCTGAGGCTGCCCTCCACTTGGCAAAAGAAGCAGGGGTGATATGGGCTGAAGGGCTTGTGCTGCCTTCAGTTGCACGGGCATATATGCTGTCCGGAAGACAAGATGAGGTCACAGGTATAAATAAACAGGCAATGCAAATTGCACAAGCTCTCAGGAGCAAAGTCATTGAATCAAGCGCCTTGCAGGCAGAAATAGAGTTTGCAATGGAGATAGGAAATGAATCAGCCTGTTTACAGGCTCTGCAAAAATTCTTTACCCTCGGCAGAGAGCATGACGTTTTAAACACTGCATGGTGGCTTCCCTCTGTTATGTCCCGCGCCTGTGCCATTGCCCTTGAACACAATATAGAAGTGGACTATGTCAAGTCATTAATAAGAAGGTGCGGTTTCGTTCCGCCAGAGGATGCACGCGGTCTTGAAAACTGGCCATGGCCTTTAAAAATCTACACAATGGGCCGCTTTAATATATTAAAAGACGGAGAGCCCATCCAGTTTGCCGCTAAGGCGCAGCACAAGCCCATTGAACTGTTCAAGGCATTGATTGCATTAGGAGGCCGCGATGTGTTGGAGGAGCAGCTTACTGATATCCTTTGGCCTACAGCAGATGGCGATGCAGCACACATTGCCTTTGCCACTACCTTAAAAAGGCTGAGGCAGTTGATTGGCCATAAAGAGGCTGTTGAGCTTAAAGATGGCCGCCTCACACTCAATCCTACTTATGTGTGGATGGACAACTGGGCATTTGAGCGACTCTGCAGTCATGCAGATAATGCATTAAAGGACGGACACACCAGCAATGCCTGCGAATTATGCACTAAGGCTATTAAGCTATATCATGGGCATTTTCTTAGCAGGGATGAAGAACCATGGGCAGTATCATTGCGCGAGCGGCTGCGCGGCAAATTTCAGCGCCACATTGAGCAAATAGGCAAATATTGGGAGAATGCCGGGCAGTGGGAGAATGCTGTAGAATGCTATCAGAGGGCAATTGATGTTGATGACCTTGAAGAGCTGTTTTATCAACAGCTAATGCTTGCCTACCAGCGCCTCGGCAGGCCTAACGATGCCATTAATGTATACCATAGATGCGTCAAGACCCTCGGCGCCTTTGGGATCAAGCCATCACCAGCCACAGAAGCGGTTTATTCCACACTGCCTAAATAAAACAAGTCTTGACTCAAAAAGGCTTTTTTGATAACCTGTAACAATGGATGAGAGGAATGATCCCTTGCCAT
>JAHFEP010000186.1 GCA_023248415.1 Nitrospirota bacterium | reverse complement strand
TTGTCCACTGTCTTTGGATTTGCCTCTATGGTTATTTCAATATTGTCCTGCATACTAAAATGACTTCTGCAGCAATCTAATATCCTGTTTAAATGTGATGGCTTTAAAATCGTTGGGGTACCGCCTCCAATGTATATACTTTTAGCATTATACTGCTTTAAATCACCGCTACGCGCTTCTATCTCCTTTAACAGGGCATTAATATATGGCTCAATTAATCCTTGCTGATACTCAACAGAATTAAAACTGCAATAGTGACACTTTTTTATACAAAAAGGTATGTGAATGTATATGCCTATTTCCATTTTATTCATAAAAACCAAATTTATTTTGTCTTGACAACAGCAATTTTATTAATATATAATTTTAACAAAAAGAGGATGGGGGATGTAAATGGAAAATAATATGGATAATGAAAAAATCAAGGACCTGATAACCGGTCTTGCAAATGCAATCAACAATGTCTTCTCTGAAAGTAAAGAAATCAAAGAGGCTTTAAAGGTTATTGAAGAAGAAGGCTACCATGTTGACCTGATACTTGCATCTGTAACAAGGGTCTTAAAAAAGAACTCGGAAAGCAGCCAGCCAGAGATAAAATTTGAATTCAATAACTTTGACCAATCATTTTTAAAGGCAATAAAGATAAGGTTAGAGTCAGATAATCTTTAATGCCTTTTGTAGAGCATTGCTGTCTCATCGCAGTCAGGAAACTTAGGGCAATTCACACATTCAGTCCAGACCTTTTGCGGTAATTTCTTTTTATCAATCTCCTTAAAACCAAGCCTTTTAAAGAAATCAGGAATATATGTCAGAACAAATATGGTCTTTATTCCAAATTCTGATGCCTCTCTGAATATCCCGTCAACAAGCCCCCGTCCTATACCCTTTTTTATATAACCCTGCTTTACAGCAAGCGACCGTATTTCTCCCATGCCCTCCCAGCCAATGTGAAGCGCGCAGGCGCCTAATATTTCCCCTTTTTTATTCTCATAAATTGAAAAGTCCCTGATATTCTCATAAATATCATTTAAAGAACGGTATAGCATTAACTCTTTCTTTGCATAGTAGTTAATCAGCTCGTGTATCTTCTTTGCATCTGATATCTTTGCTTTTCTAATCATTAAATCTTTAAGGCCGCCTCTTTTTCTATAACATTTGCGCCCCTTTTTATTGCCTCATAATTAAGCTCTAAAAGATTTTGTCTTTTTGCAGGAAGGATGTCCTTTAAGGCATTTAATAAATTTCCCATCTTAATAATCCCTGTGCTTTTAATAAATGTCCCAAGCGCAATCATGTTAACCACCCTGCTGTCTCCTAATTCCTCTGCTATTTCATTTGCAGGCACATAAACAGTCTGAACATCGTTTCTGCTAAATGGCTCTTTAACTAATGAGGAGTTAATAACTGCCAAACCGTCTTTCCTTAATAACGGCCCGAATTTATTTAAAGATGCCTTGTTTAATACGATTATTGCAGACGGGTTCTTAACAATAGGCGAGGCAACCTCTTCTGATGATATAACCACAGTGCAGTTTGATGTCCCTCCCCTCATCTCAATGCCATATGAAGGAAACCATGTTACATGTCTTCCTTCAATCATAGCGGCATAGGCAAGCACCCTGCCTGCTAATAAAACACCCTGTCCGCCAAAACCTGCTATGATTATATCCTGATACAATATTATAAACCCCGCTAAACCTTTTTATCCTTAAATACGGCTAATGGAAAATATGGAATCATCTTTTCCTCAATCCACTTTAAACTGTCCACAGGCGAAAGCCCCCAGTCAGTCGGGCAGGTAGACAATGCCTCTACAAGTGAAAAACCCTTTCCTTCTATCTGATTCTGGAATGCCTTTTTAATGGCATTCTTTGCTTTTAATGTATTTTTAGGGCTATTCATGGCTACCCGTTCAATATATGTAACACCTTCAAGCGTAGCAAGCATCTCTGAAACCCGTAATGGATAGCCGTCGCGGCTGCCCCTGCCTGTCGGTGTAGTTGTTGTCCTCTGGCCCATCAGTGTTGTTGGCGCCATCTGTCCGCCTGTCATCCCGTATGTTCCGTTATTAACAAAGATTACAGTTAAATTTTCACCCCTGTTTGCCGCATGGACTATCTCTGCTGTTCCGATTGCTGCAAGGTCTCCGTCGCCCTGATAGCAAAATATTATCTTGTCAGGCGCAGCCCTTTTCATGCCTGTTGCAGCAGCAGGGGGCCTTCCGTGCGCTACCTCTATCATATCAAAATAGAAATAGTCATATGCAAAAACAGCACACCCAACAGGCGCAATGCCAACTGTCCTCTCCCTGATGCCAAAATGGTCAATTGTCTCTGCAATAATACGGTGCAAGGTGCCGTGGCTGCAGCCAGGGCAATATCTCATAGGTGTGTCTCTTAAGCTCTTAGGTTTTGAAAAAATCAGCTTCCCTTCCAAAATAACTCCTATAACATATCAGAAAACATCTTGACAGGATAAATTGTCTTGTGTTAATCTACAAAACGGTTGCCGAGATAGCTCAGTCGGTAGAGCAGAGGCCTGAAAAGCCTCGTGTCCGCAGTTCGATTCTGCGTCTCGGCACCAAAAAAGATCGTCTATTTTATCTTCAGCGCGCCGCCAAGCAGTATCTCAAGAAGCATTAATATAGCAAACCCGACAATAAAACCAGCGCCAAGAACAAAGATTAGATTTTTATTATAATTATTGCTGTCTGTCATCAAATTAAACCTCCTCCACTATCTTTAAAGCATTATTTGCTTTATTACTATTAAAATTAACACTTTTTCTGATTGCAGTCAAGAATTTTCTTGACAAATAGGTGTTATCTTTTATAAAATAGTAGCACGATGAAGACAGGAATTAAAAGATTCGGGATATCACTGGACGGCTCTTTGCTTAAATCATTTGATGCGCTTATTGCCAAAAAAGGCTATTCAAACAGGAGCGAAGCTATCCGAGACCTGATAAGGGACAGCCTTGTTCAGACAGAATGGGAGTCGGGGAATAAGGAATGTATTGGCACTGTAACCATTGTATACTCCCATCACAGGAGGGAGCTCTTGGATGTTCTTACAGATATACAGCACAATTTTCATACATCTGTTATCTCGTCTATGCATGTTCACATGGATGAGCATAACTGTTTAGAGGTTATTGTGGTCAGAGGAAAGGGTAATGACATTAAAAAAATAGCAGACAGATTGATCGGCGCAAAGGGTGTAAAGCACGGAAAGCTGACCTTAACAACAACAGGGAGGGAAATTGTATGAAGGGAGGGAAATTGAAATATTATAGGATTATTGTTTTTTGCCTTCTCATCTTAACAGTTTTTATAAATAACTCTGCACAAGCTAAAAACAAAATTAAGGTCGTCTCAACAGTTGCGCCTATTACAAATATTATCCACAATATAGGTGGCAATAGAATTGAACTGCACGGTATAATACCAGAGGGAATGGATTCGCACACCTTTGAGCCTGTCCCTTCAGACATAAAATATATTGCAGAGGCAGATTTAATTATATTAAACGGCCTGAATTTAGAAACACCAACTGAAAAACTCGCTAAAGCAAGGGCAAAAAAGGGTTCTGAGATATTAAAACTTGGCGATAATACCATTAAAAAAGAAGAATGGGTCTTTGATTTTTCTTTTCCAGAGGATAAAGGCGACCCAAACCCGCACCTTTGGTTGAATGTGGTTTATGCCGTAAAATATGCAGAATTGGTAAGGAATAAGCTTATAGAGATGAATCCTGAAAACAGGGAATATTACAAAAAGAATACTGATAGATTCATAAAAAAACTTGAGCAGCTTGATAAGGCTGTCTTTCAGGCAGTTAAGACCATTCCGGAAAAGAACAGAAAACTTCTTATCTATCACGACTCATGGGCATATTTTGCAAAGAGATATGGAATGACTGTAATCGGTGCGATTCAACCCTCTGACTTTGCAGAGCCTTCGCCGAGAGATATTGCTGCTGTTATAGACCAGCTTAAGAAAGAGAATGTGCCAGCCATATTCGGCTCTGAGGTCTTCCCGAGCAAGGTGGAAGAGCAGATTGCAAGGGAGGCTAAGATTAAACATATTACAACATTAAGAGACGATGACCTGCCCGGGAAAATAGGTTCAGGGGAGCATACATATATAGGCATGATGCTTGATAATATGCAGAACATGATACCAGCTCTTGGGGGAAAGACTGATGCCTTCTCAGCTATAGACCCGTCAAATGTTATTGAGGATTAAGGACTAAGATGCAGGAGCAAACAATGATAGAGATTAAAAACCTAAGCTGCAGGTATGGGAACAATGAGATATTTAAAGGTGTTAATCTTAAAATAGAAAAAGGCATATTCGCAGGGATAGTCGGTCCGAATGGCTCAGGCAAGACTACGCTTATTAAATCAATGCTCGGTGTTATTAAACCGACCAATGGGGAGGTATATGTAAATGGCAAGTTAGTAAAGAACAGGCCTCCGTCCAGAATCGGATATATACCTCAGTTAGAGACAATTGAATGGGATTTTCCTGTAACTGTGGAACAGGTTGTTATGATGGGAAGATACAATAAGATGGGGCTCCTCCCGTGGTCTGATAAGGAGGATAAAAGGATTGTAAGAAACGTTTTAGAGCGGCTCAGCATTATCCAATATATAAAACACCATATCAAGACACTTTCAGGCGGGGAGCAGCAGAGGGTATTTCTTGCAAGGGCGCTTGCTTCTGAACCAGAGCTTCTGATTCTTGATGAGCCTACCTCAGGCGTTGATTTAAAGACACAGCACGATATACTCCATTTTTTATTATCATTAAATAAAAAAGGCATTACCATAATCCTGATAACACATAACCTCAATGCTGTTGCTGCGCATCTGCCAAGGATAATATGCTTTAACAGAGGAATAATCGCAGAGGGGACGCCAGAGGATGTTTTCAAACCAGAGATTCTTAAAAAGACATATAATGCAGATGTAACAGTCTTAAGGAGCGGAGGCCTTATATTAATGGCAAATGCAAAACCGCTAAACACAGATGATTGATTTTTTAATCGCACCGCTTAAATATGAATTTATTGTTCATGCAATTATTGCAGGGGCATTAATCGGCATCCTCTGCGGCATCATAGGTGTCTATATTGTCCTGAGAGGGATGAGCTATATTGGCCACGGCCTGTCTCATGCTGCCTTTGGCGGAGCTGTAATTGGATATCTTGCTTCTGTAAATTTATATATTGCAGCAGGGATATGGGGTCTTTTATCTGCTATGTTAATAAACATTATTACACGTGGAAAGAGGATAAAGGCAGATGCTGCAATCGGGATTGTAACCACAGCAAGCTTTGCACTTGGAGTAGCGCTTATAAGCCGAATCAGAAGATTCACAAAAAATCTTGAGGCAGTCCTGTTTGGAAATATCCTTGCTGTCACAGTAGAGGATTTAGTGATAATCGGCGCAGTAACATTAATAGTTGTCATTGTCTTCTTTTTTCTATATAAACAGATGCTCTTTGCAGCCTTTGATTCTGAATCTGCCAGTGCATTTGGAATAAGGATTAACTGGATTGATACAATATTTTCCATAGTCCTTGCAGCCTCAATAATTGCGTCCCTTCAGGTTCTTGGTGTAACGCTTATTGCAGCAGCCATAATCATACCTGCATCTACAGCAAGGCTTTTAACAAATAACTTTCATAAGATGTTTTTTCTCTCCATAATAATCAGCATATTTACCACTGTTGCAGGAATCTATGTCAGCTTCTATCTTAATGCAGCATCCGGAGCCACCATTGTCCTTCTTGGCGCAGCAATATTTACAATTGTCCTTATCCAGAACTATATACACAGGATGATAATGGAGCATGAACATGTCCATGTCCATTCGCATGGAGACATTATCCACCATCACGAACACTTAGATATAGAAGAGCACAGGCATGAGCAT
>JAHFEP010000185.1:2378-5942 GCA_023248415.1 Nitrospirota bacterium | reverse complement strand
GGCCCTGTTGTATGGCCTATGTCCATTATGGAGCCGAGAACACCCATTGCAGAGCCGCGGTTTTCCTGCCTGCTTAAATCTGCTATAAGCGCTGATGTTGCAGAGGTTACGATAGAAAGGCTAAGGCCGAATAATATGCTCAAAGCAAGAAGCGGCAGAAATGATTTAAAAATAGGGAGCGTCCCGATGCATATTGCGCCTATTATTGCGCCTGCAAATATCTGCGGCTCCCTTCCGTGTTTGTCAGAAAATCTTCCCATAACTGGCTTTGTTAATGCAAGTGTTATTATCTGTGAAGAAAGGAATATACCTATTTCATAGGCGCTGATACCTGCGTTTATGGAATACAAAGGCAGAAATGTTTCAAAGGTGCCGTATGAAAAGAGTATTGATGCCTCTACCCCGCTTGTTAAAAGGAGAGCCCTGTTGGATATCACTGTTTTAAATATATCCGCTGTTTCTGCCCATGAATGATTATTGTTTTTGTGTTGAGCAGAATCCTGTATTCTGAATGCAAGCAGTAAAACCATCACACCTGTTATTCCGCATACAATATAGACAATCTTATAGCTAAACCCCGGGCTAAAGACCATTGCGCCTATTATTGCGCCGCCGATTACAGGCGCCATAAATCTGCCGACGAGTGTGGATGTAGAAAACCATCCTATCTTTTCACCCCTCTCTTTCTGAAAGAGGTCAGATACCAATGCCATTGCAACAGGCACAAATATGGCAGTTGCCAGGCCATGATAAAACCTTATTGCAGCAAGCTGATAAATATTAGTTGCCAAAAGATAAAGAAATGGCGCTGAAGCAAAGACCACTGCTGAAAAAATCAGCATCCGCCTTCTTCCCAATCTGTCAGAGAGTATTCCAGCAGGTATGCTCGCAACAATGCCTGTAAATGCAGATACAGCAGCAACTACGCCTACCTTTGCCAGGTCAGCGCCAAGGTATGATGTAAAGAGCGGAAGAACAGGGCTCTTTGAAATTGTGGAGCTGAAGATAGCAAAAAGCCCTGTGGTGCAGAGTAATGTAAATGGTGTTACTCTCATTTTTTTATCAAACCTTGAATTTCTCTGTGGTATGCAAGATAACGATTAAGCGTTATTTCATTCTTTCCGTATCTGGAATATTCTTTAAGTATCTCCACAAACCGCTTCTCAGCTTGAGATTCATAGCCTTTTATATCAACTATGCCGTCCATGATTATATCCACAAGCCTGTCTGCATAAATGACTATTCTTTCCTCCAGAGTTTTAAGTATATAATCCTTTACAGGCAGGCCGAGTTCCCGCGCCTCATCTTCTGTAAGCCCGCCTCGTATGTGTTTCTCCATTATATCAGTAATCTCTTTTTTTAATCCAATCTTTTTCCCAATCTCAGCGCCAATCCTGCCGTGCTCAATCTCATGGGTTACAGACTTGCCAAGGTCATGGAACAGCGCGCCCCTGCCAATAAGTTCCATATCAAGTTTAGCGCCTGTTCTCTTTGCAATCTCCAAAGCCTTCTCTGCTACTTTTATGCAGTGCTTTATATCATCTTCAGAGACGCCTGTTTTTCTGAGAAGTTCAATGTCTGAATCCTGAATTTTGTAAGTCATGCGCCTATCCTTTCTCGCAGGCTAAAGCCTGCGGCAACATTACTTAACCCCAAAATACGCCAGGTCAATCCATTCATGGACATCTTTATAGTCCTTCCCTGTTCTTTCAATGCTTGTCTTTAAATGTTTGTCAATAGGCGGCATTTTTGTATCCTCCTTTGTTAAGTTTTTGATGCGTAGAGCATCTCAAATACTGCGAGCTCTTTTTCTAAGGCTTCTGAATCATTTTTAAAAGAAAAGGCAGTAATGTTTGCATCTTATGGATTAGAGGCCGGGTCATTTCTCCCAAAAATAATAAAAATTATACCATTGGTCAGGATATTTCCTTACATATCGCTCAATAACCCTTACCATTCTTTCCATATTTGTTCTGAGGTCTTTCTCTTCATTGCCTGTATCCTCAATCTCCATCTCCTCCTCAGCAATAGAATGGTAGAGGCCGTCGCTGCCAACTACTGTAAAGGCAGGGATAATAGGGCTCTTTGTCTTCATGGCAAGCAGCATAGGGCCTTTTGGAAAATATGCAGGAGAGCCAAAGAAATTTATCAATAATCCCTTTTTTTCAACATCCCTGTCTCCCTGAATTGTTATCAATTCATTATTTCTTAATGCCTTAAGTATCTTTATTATAAATGACGGGCTCCCCTCGTCTATAGGAATGGTGGTAATGCCATTTTTCTCCCTGATTTTGCCTACGGTAATGTTTACATCAGGTGATTCATAAGGCGACATTATTACATTCGTATTATAACCTGTAAGTTTCAGACAGAGCGCCCCAAGCTCCCAGTGGCCAAGATGCGCTGTAAAGATAATAGCCCCCCTGCCTTTTGCCAATGCCTTATCAATTGTATCCCTGCCTTTGATTTCTGCTACAAAGCTATCAAGATTGCTGCTGTTTAGCTCAGAAAATCTGAAGAAGTCTAAAAGATACTTGCCCCAGTTTCGCCATACCTTTAAGACAATAGCCCTCACCTGCTTCTCATCAGCGCCGTTGCCCAATATATGCCTGATATTTTTGTATTGCCTTTTTCTTACATCCTTTAAGATAAAATAGAGAAAGGCAGCAATTATCTTGCCTATTTCATCTGATAGATATTTTGGAAAATAAACAGCGCCAAAAGCAATCAGTTTATATACAATATTTTTATTTAAAAAATTGTAGTGGTAACGGTAAGCTTCCTTATTGTTTCTGAAATTATCCTTTGTCATTCTATGTGTATTATAACAGCGGTCTGGATACCCTTTCATAATATGAATTTTTTATTATATAACTATATTATAAAATATCAAACAGAAATTATTATACCACATTATTCCCCCCTTCTAAAAGGGGTGTATCTTCTGCCGCCTGGAACAAAGAATTTTCCAAAAAATTCCACATACTGTAGCCTGATAGACTGTATTGTAGGGGATAAAAGGCTGATAAGTATGTTAAAGAGATGAAATATAGCCGCAATTAAGATACCGAGGATTATATTGCCTGTTATACCGCTTAATTCGCTTGCAACATATGCAAGGAATATTGACGCTAAACCAAAGGCCATAAGACGCACATAGGAGAGGATGTTGCCAAAGATCTTGAACAGCTCAAGAGGCGCAAGGAGGCCGCCGGAGATAACAAGGACAGGAAATATAATGGCTAAGGCAATTACACCCGGTGTATAGAAAAGCTGAGGAACAACCTTTGTATACACACCCAAAAGCAGTATTACAATAGCAACAATTAATAGTTTTGAAAGTTTTGCTACTGACTCCCTTTTGTGCTTTAATCTTAAAGAGGTTATTATCCCAAGGATCAATCCCAGGAATATATGGCCGACGCCAACAGATATTGAGAGAAAGAGAAGTGGAATTATAGCATGTCTTCTGTCTATGCAGATAGGCCGAAGCCCAAAACGTCCTCCAAGTTCGCCAAGACACTCACCGTAGAGAAAACCAAAAAGGATGGTATAAATTGAAGA
>JAHFEP010000185.1:0-2278 GCA_023248415.1 Nitrospirota bacterium | reverse complement strand
ACACGTCCTCTGTTTATAAGGTACTTAATGGCATCTAACATCGGCCTGTCTGCCACTGTTGACGGAAGCTTCAACTCACTGATATTCTCCTCCCACAGGAGGCCTTTTACCTTTGCAGCATCCTCTTTATTTAAAACAAGCAGGCACGCAAGCGTCTCTTCATCAACAGAGGCAGTAAATATCTCAAATCTGTTTTCTGTAAGTTTGCCAACTGCTTCTTTAATGTATGATATTGCCTTCTCCTCTTTTTTCTTGATTGTGATGCCAATATAATCAAGCCCTTTACTTTCTTTAATCTGGAGTATAAGCGGAGCTAAGGCATTTAGGAGAGCTTCATATTTCTTTAGCAAGGCGAACTCATCCTGATACTCCTTTTTATTAGAGACAAGCGCCTCTGCCTTTGCGCCAACATCTTTAACCAGCGCCATTACATCGCGGAGAAAATCATCAGAGGTAAGAAACCAGAGGAGTTCAGGCCCTTCAGAAATTGTTGTCCACTTATGCTCAGGAAGGAGGAGGAGCACATGTTTTATATCCTCCCTTATCCTTTCAAAGAGCGCCTTTTTCCTCACATCCTCTTCATCTAATATTAATCTCTTTAGATATCTCTCTTTTTTTATAAAATCTGCTGGAAGGGACTCAATGTGAACAACACCGAGGCTGTGTAAAAGGCCGGTAACATCAGAAAGCAGGCTCTTGGGCCCGATAATCCTTATCTTTACCATCTCAACTATCATGGCAGCACCTTCTTTATAATAAGGTCAACTGCCTCTTTAATCTTTTTCTCAGCCTCTGATTTCAGATTGCCTGCTGTCTTTTCAGCATCTGCAATTATCCTCTCTGACTCCTTTTCTATTTCATTCAATCTTTCTTTTGTATGCTCATCTAAAATCTTATTCAGCTCCTTAGAACTTTTCTTTAATATTTCACCTGCCCTATTCTTTGCCTCCTCTATAATAACAGCAGCCTCATCCCTTGCCTCTTTAAGAGTCTTTTCAATCTTCTCTTCAGCAGCATGTATCTCATCAATTATGGATGCATCATCGTTATTTTTAGCATCAGGCATTTTTATATCCTCATTGCTTCTTTAACCTCTTTTAAGGTATTTGAGGCAATCTCTTTAGCCTTCATTGAGCCTGCCTCAGCTATTTCAAAAACCCTTTTTGCATTAGCTGATAATTCCTTCCTCTTTTCCCAAACCGGCTTTATTGTTGTCTTCATCTTATCTAACAGCCTCTTTTTGCAGTCAGTGCAGCCTATGGCAGCCATTCTGCAATCCCTGTCTATCTGGCTGACATCATCTGCATTGGAATAAATCTTGTGGAACACAAAGGCAGTGCATACATCAGGATTGCCTTTATCAGTGCGGCGCACCCTTGCAGGGTCTGTAATCAGGTTCTTTACTTTATTTTCAAAAACATCTACAGGGTCAGAAATATATATTGCATTATTATAGCTCTTGCTCATCTTCCTTCCATCAGTGCCCGGGAGTTTTGGAATCTCTGTTAACAGGGCGTTTGGCTCTGTCAGTATCCCTGACCATGCCACTGAGCTTTCTATACCTCCTGACCATGCCCTTGACCTTCCTGCACCTCCTGACCTTTTATTGGCATAAAGATAATTAAACCTTCTTGCAATCTCCCTTGTAAGCTCAAGATGCGGCAGTTGATCTACGCCGACAGGCACAGCATCAGCCTTATAAATCAATATATCTGCCGATTGCAGAACAGGATAGCCTAAAAATCCGTATGTAGACAAATCCCTGTTCTTTATCTGCTCCTGCTGTTCCTTATATGTAGGATTCCTTTCAAGCCATGACACAGGCGTTATCATAGATAATAGAAGATGAAGTATTGCATGCTCCTCAACATGCGATTGAATAAAGAGAGTGGATTTTGCAGGGTCCAAGCCGCACGCAAGCCAGTCAATAAGCATCTGCTTTATATTTTCTTTTATATCCTTTGTATTCTCATAGCTTGTTGAAATGGCATGCCAGTCAGCAACAAAAAAGAAGCACTCATTCTCCTCCTGCAATTTAATCCAGTTCTGCAATGCGCCAATCAGATTGCCAAGGTGCATCCTGCCGCTCGGCTGCATCCCGCTCAAAACACGCAACTTTTGCATAAAAAAACTCTCCTTAATTTTATATTATACCCAAAATAATATCAGTTAACAAAGATATAATAGGCCAGAGGATGTAGCTTAAAGTATGAAAGGGGTCTAAGAATAGCAATGCCATGAGAATAAACATTCCATAAGGCTCTATCCTGCTGTATGT
>JAHFEP010000184.1 GCA_023248415.1 Nitrospirota bacterium | reverse complement strand
CAACTGCAATTACTGCTGGCAAATCTATTTCTATATTTAATGGGTTATCTTTTGCAATCAACCTGCTTACACCAATCCTTTTTTCTGATAATCCCCCCTCACCCCCCTTTTCTAAATCCCCCTTTTGTCCCCCTTTAACCCCTCTATATCCCCCCTTAGTAAGGGGGGAACAGAAGGGGGGTAGGGGATTATCAGGGGGGAAGGAGGGGATGCCAGTAACGAAGGTTGCCTGTTCAACATTAAATATCTCTGCCAGTCTTGGCCCAATCTCGCCAATAGAATCATCTTCTGCTGAATTTCCGCAGACTATTAAATCAAAGCTACCGAGCTTTTTTACGGCAAGGCTCAGGACATAGGCACTTGCTAAGCTGTCGCCATCTGCAAAGGCTGTGTCTGAAAGCAGGATGCCTTTATCAGCGCCCATTGCAATCGCCTCTTTTAATAATGCGACTGCCTTTTCATCGCCAAGTGTAACAGCAGTAATCTCAGAAGGAATTTTGTCTTTAATAGACAAAGCAAACTCTAAGGCATTCCTGTCAGCAGGATTCATGATTCTTGGATTCAGCTCAAACACAAGCCCCCTGCCTTTGCTGATTTTAATATTGCTTAAATCAGGTATCGGTTTTAACAAAACAATAATTTTCATTTTCTACTGCTTTGCCACCCACTCTGCTATCTCTTTTTTAAATCTTTCCAGAATATCCAATTTGCCTGTCAGCGCTTCATAGACCTTTTTTGAATCAAGCTCTATATACTCATGTATAAGCACATTTCTGAAGCCGCCAAAGCCTTCAAGCCCTTTTGCAAGGTCTTGAGATATTATCTTATTAGCCGCAAGCCCTCTTAGAATCTCCTCATACTCATCGCGATATTCCCTGTAGATGCTTGAAATAATATGCGCGCCAATATCAAAAATCATTTCAGCAATAATTATAAAACCCCTCTCAACAATCCACTGGATTTTTATATCTGCCTTATACTTATCCCACAAGAGCCCCTTATATTCCTCTAACACCCTCAGGGCCTCATCAAGCTTTAATAATCTCTCTTCAATGCTCTCTTTTCTAAATACCATGCTTCAACCCTTCATAGAAATGCTTAAGGTATATTTTTCTAAGGTGTTTGCTGTCCATATATGACTGCCATGTCTTTAGCTCAAAGTCATTAAGCAAATCTTCATCCCTGCAATAGATAACCTTACCTTCTTTTATAACCTGATACCTGAAGGTGGCAGGTTTATCACTTAAAGTAACAAGGTCAATCCTTTCTGTTCCAAGAAGCCCTGTTACTTTAGCCCATAATTTTAAATAGCCGTCCAGCATAAGCTTAGGTGCAAAAATGGCTATATCTATATCAGAAGTTTTTCGCTCCTCACCTGTTGCATATGAGCCGAAGAGATAGACTATTTTTATCTCTTCAAAATCCTGCCAGATATTTGATAGCCTGTTTGTAATTTTTTGAATATCCATACTACAATCCCTAATAGATTGTTGAAAAACTCAACAATCTCTGATTACACAGATAAAAGATTAGATTACACAGATTAAAACTCCTAAAAAAATCTGAGTAATCATTTTTTCTAATCTGTGTAATCAAGGCTGCTGGTGGCTTTTTCAACAGCCTGCTAATACAGCCCGCCCTTTAATAGGCTCTCTGCAATCACCATCCTCTGTATCTCATTAGTTCCTTCAAATATCCTGTTTATCCTTGCATCGCGGTAGAACCTTTCTATCGGATAGTCTGCCATGTAACCGAGTCCACCGTGTATCTGCATCGCCTTGTCAACTATCCTGTCCAATGCCTCTGAGCAGTACATCTTGCAGATAGCAGATTCTTTGGAAAATCTTATATTGCTGTCACACATCCATGCAGCTCGGTATGTCATGCTCTCCATTGCATATATCTCTGCTGCCATCTCTGCAAGCATCCACTGAACTGCCTGAAACTCTCCAATCGGTTTTCCAAACTGCTTTCTCTTTTTTGCAAAGTCCATGCTCAGATTTAACAGCTCCTTTGATGCGCCGATGCAGCCTGCTGCCAAGCTCAATCTTGCAATATCTAATGTCTTCATTGCAGTAATAAAGCCTGCGCCAAACTGGCCTAATACATTCTCTTTAGGCACACGCATATCCTGAAATATCAGCTCTGCTGTTGATGAACCTCTGATACCCATCTTCTCCTCTATCTTGCCAACAGAGAATCCTTTTGTCTTTGTCTCTATAATAAAGGCTGTAACACCGCCGTGCGCGCGGAGCGCCTTATCTGTTACTGCAAAGAGGACAATTACATCTGCTATATCGCCGTTTGTAATCCATATCTTGCTGCCGTTGATTACAAAATAATCGCCGTCACGCACTGCTGTTGTCTCAATGGCTGCTGCGTCAGAACCTGCCTGCGGCTCTGTTAAACCAAAGGCGCCGAGCATCTTCCCCTGTGCAAGCGGCACAAGATATTTCTGCTTCTGTTCCTCTGTGCCGTCAAGATATATTGCAGTTGAGCAGAGGCTTATGTGCGCGCCTATTGTAACAGCAGTGGAGGCACAGCCCCTTGAAAGCTCCTCAAGCATTATGCAGTAGCCAATCTCGCCCATTCCGGCACCGCCGTATTTTTCTGGAAAGGGTAAGCCAAGTAAGCCAAGCTCTGCTGCCTTGTTTATCAGTTCCCTGGGGACTTTATGTTCTTTATCAATCTTGGCTGCTAATGGCTTAATCTCATTGGCGGTGAATTTTCTCACCATATCACGCAGCATATTGTGCTCTTCACTGAAAGTAAAATCCATAATGACCTCCTTACTCAAGTAGGGTTCAAGGATTCGAGGGTGATTCTTGATTTTCTCTTGAACCCATGAACCCTTGACCCCTCGAACCCTTATTTATCTTTAAACTTCGGCTGTCTCTTTTCTATAAATGCCTTTAAACCCTCTTTCATATCCTCTGTCTCGCAGAGCTTGCCAAAAAGCTCTGACTCAAGTTTCAATCCATCTTCAATAGATTTTTTATACCCCTCCTGAACAGCCTTTATCCCTGCTGATACTGCAACAGCGCCTTTAGTTACAATCTTTTTTGCAATGCCCTTTGCCTGCTTTAATACCTCTGCGTCAGGCACAACCTTATTAACAAGGCCGAGCGCCTTTGCCTCTGGCGCCATAATCATATCGCCTGTTAGTATCAATTCCATTGCCCTTGCCTTTCCAATAAGCCGCGGCAAACGCTGTGTCCCGCCGAATCCTGGGATAATGCCGAGATTGATTTCTGGCTGGCCGAGCCTTACCCTTTCCCCTGCGACACGGATGTGACACGCCATTGCAAGCTCAAGACCGCCGCCGAGGCACACGCCGTTTATTGCAGCAATAGTAGGTTTTGCAGAATCCTCTAATTTATTTAATATCTGCTGTCCCTTTGTTGTTGCCTCCATGCCTCCTTTGGCTGATGAGATGTTTACAATCTCCTTGATATCAGCGCCTGCAACAAAGAAGGTGCCAGCGCCTGTTACAATAATTGCCTTTGCCTCTGTGTTTTTTGCAAGCTCATCCAACACACTGCTAAGCTCTGTCATCACAGACGTGCTCAAGGCATTTGCAGGGGGATTATTGATGGTTATTGTTGCAATATTCTCCTCAATTACATAATTAACAAACTGGTTGGCCATCTGAACCTCCTTTTGGATAGGAACTTATTGATAACTTTATTTAAGGTTTGGTGCTCAGCATTGAAATTCAGGCAATTTCAAACAAGTATAGCCTGAAAACCATAAATTGGCAAGGGCAAACCTAAAATTTTAGACAAGTTTCAAAAGTTGTGGTATACTTTTTTCAGTTTTGCTTATAATCATAATGAAGGAATAATAATGAAGAAGATACTTATAGTAGATGATGAAAAAAGTGTAAGGGAATCCATTGGACTGATATTAAGCAATACCTATGAGCCGCTGTATGCTGAAAGCGGTGAAGAGGCAATAAAGATATATCAGGATGAAAGACCGTATCTTACTCTTTTAGATATAATTATGCCGAATACAGACGGCCTTCAGGTGCTTGAAAGGCTAAAAGATATAGATAGGTCTGCTATCGTAATAATGGTGACAGCAGTTACTGTTTTAAGCACTGCAATAGAGGCAATGAAAAAGGGCGCTTATGACTATATCCAGAAGCCATTCAATGCAGATGAGCTGAGGTTAAAGGTAGACAAGGCTGTTGCTGCAAAGGACATGGTAAATGAAATAAGATTCTTGCGTACAGAAATCAGCAGAAAATATGATTTTGAAAATATAGTAGGAAATAGCAAGGCGATACAGGATGTCTTTTCAAAGATAAAACAGATAGCTGACAGCAAGACAACAGTATTGATTACAGGAGAGAGCGGCACAGGCAAGGAGCTTATTGCAAAGTCTATACACTATCACAGCTCAAGAAATAATAAACCTTTAATTGCAATAAACTGCGCGGCAATTCCAGATACATTGATTGAGAGTGAACTATTCGGGCACGAAAAGGGCGCTTTTACAGACGCCTCTGCAAGAAGAGCAGGGCAATTTGAACTTGCCAATGAAGGGACACTCTTTTTGGACGAAATCGGCGACCTGTCTCTTGCAACACAGGCAAAGATATTAAGGGTTTTGCAGGAAAAAGAATTTTTAAGGGTAGGCGGCACAAAGACCATAAAGGTTGATGTCAGACTTATTGCAGCAACAAATAAAGACCTTGAGAAGGCAACAAGGGAAGGGAAGTTCAGGGAAGACCTCTTTTACAGAATAAATGTGATTCCAATATATCTGCCTCCATTAAGAGAGAGGAAGGATGATATACATCTTCTCATTGACCACTTTATAAATAAAAAATCACCAAACAGGAAAAGGAAATTCTCACAAGAGGCAATGGATATAATGCTGAATTATCACTGGCCAGGGAATATCAGGGAGCTTGAAAATGTCATAGAGCGCGTTGTTACACTGACGCCTGATAATTTAATAAAGATTGATGACCTTCCGCAAAATATAACAAATGAGACAAAGGCAGGCTTGATGAAGGATGATATACTGTCAGGAAGGCTCTCTTTAGATGAGGCAATATCAAGTTTTGAAAAGGAGATAATCCTTACTGCCCTTGAGAAAACAAATTATGTCCAGACACAGGCTGCAAATCTCCTCGGCATAAGCAGAAGGATATTAAAATACAAGATGGACAGCCTTAACATACCGACAGAAAGAGAAAAGAGAGAGTAGACACAAATCATTCACTTTGTATACAAAAATGTACACCAATTCAAAGAGCTTATTATTTAGATTTATCAATAAGTTATATAATTATAACAAGAATGTAGCACAAAAAAGAACATTTTAATATCATTTAGCCTCTTGCCATACATGCACTGGCCACTCAGATTTTCATTGTTTTTCAATAAGTTATCTGGATACCCTATATCTGGCATATATCTTGCTTAATAGAAGATTGTTTAGTCATTAAACCCATTACATATTAAATAATAAGGACAACAATGGAAAAAGAAGGAAATATACTAATAGTTGATGATGAGTTCGGACCAAGGGAGTCCTTAAGGATGATCCTGAAGCCCCTTTATAATACCTTTACGGCTGACAATGGCCAGAAGGCGCTGGAGGTTATAAAGTCTTCTCCAGTTGACTTAGTCACGCTGGACCTAAGGATGCAGGGGCCTCAGGGCATAGATGTATTGAGGGAGATAAAGAAGTTCAACTCTGATATTGAAGTAATAATTGTAACAGGATATGCCAGCCTGAAAAGCGCTATAGAAGGCATCAGATATGGCGCATTTGATTACATACAGAAACCTTTTAATGTAGCAGAGATACTTTCAACAATTAATAAATCAATGGAGCGAAAAAGGCTTTACGGCCAATTAAAGATATTCCTAAAGGAGATTGGCAAATTAGTAGGACTGGAAACAGAGGTTGCTGAAATAAGAGATAAGTTTTCAA
>JAHFEP010000044.1 GCA_023248415.1 Nitrospirota bacterium | reverse complement strand
CTTTATATTAATGGCATCAGTAGCCATGAGGCCGATGGCCATAAGGGAGCTTCCGCCTATGCTGCAAAGCGCATGGCTCGGCATACATACAATACTTATATTGCTTGGCGGCGCTGCATTCAGCCTTTCCTTTGTTGTCGGTATCATGTATTTAATACAGGACAGAAATCTCAAGGCAAAGAAGATAGATGCGCTTTACAGAAAACTCCCTTCATTAGATATTCTTGATGAATTGAATCACAAGGCAATTGTATTCGGATATGTGCTCTTTACGCTCGGGATTATTACAGGGTCAATCTGGGCAGAGTATGCATGGGGGACATACTGGAGCTGGGACCCTAAGCAGACAATGTCTGCGGTTATCTGGTTTATATATACAGCCTTTCTCCATGCAAGGTTTACCTATGGCTGGAGAGGCCGCAAGGCAGCTTATCTTTCTATTGGTGGTTTTGCTGCTGTGATATTTACCTTTGTAGGTATAAATCTCATTATAAAAACCATCCATAATTTCACATCGTAGGCTTATGAATATATTAGTTGTCGGCTTGAGCCATAAAACAGCCCCTGTTGAAATCAGGGAGAAGATATCCTTCTCGGAAAAGGTATTGCCCGATGCCCTGCATAAGCTAAGGCAGTATCCATCTGTTAAGGAGGGGGCGATACTATCTACCTGCAACAGGGTAGAGGTATATTCTGTTGTAAAGGATTTAGAAGACGGAACTGCGCAGGTAAAAAAATTCTTCTCTGATTTTCATGACTCTGTTAATCCAAAGGAGATTTCCCCGCATCTGTATGTGTATTCTGCAGAGGAGGCTGTAAGGCATATATTCAGGGTAGCTTCAAGCCTTGACTCTATGGTTGTTGGAGAGCCGCAGATACTCGGCCAGATTAAGGATGCCTTTGAGTATTCCCTGTCAAATGAAGCAACAGGCGTTGTTTTAAACAGGCTCTTTAAAAAGGCAATATCAGTCGGAAAGCTGATTAGAACAGAAACAGGGATTGCAGAGAGCGCAGTATCCGTAAGCTATACAGCAGTCGAACTTGCTAAAAAGATATTTGAACACCTTGAAGATAAAGTGGTAATGCTTGTTGGCGCTGGCGAGATGAGCGAGCTTGCTGCAAAGCATCTCAAAAATAACGGCGTTAAGAATGTAATGGTATCTACAAGAACTTACCAGAGGGCGATTAAGCTTGCGAAGGAGTTTAACGGCAAGGCAACAAAGTTTGAGGACTTTCCAAATGAGATGGTTCACGCAGATATTGTAATATGCTCAACAGGCGCGCCGCACTATCTTATAAGATATGATATGGTGGAGCAGACAATTCATCAGAGAAGGAACAGGCCTGTTTTTTTTATTGATATCTCTGTGCCGAGGAATATTGACCCGGAAATCAACAAGATTGACAATGTCTATTTATACGATATTGACGACCTTCAGTCTGTTGTTGAGGCCAATAAAAAGGAGAGGGAAAAAGAGGGTGAAAAGGCAGAGGAGATAATAAGGGCAGAGGTGTCAACCTTTTCAAATTGGTTCAAGACACTTGAGGTAGTGCCAACCATAGTAGCATTAAAAGAAAAGATGGAAGAGATAAGAAAGGCAGAGATTGAAAAGACCATCTCAAAATTAAAGAATGTTACAGAAGAAGAAAAGAAGTCTATTGAAAGCATGGCGTCTGCTATTGTTAATAAGATTATCCATACACCGTTAATTGCGCTTAAGCAGGAGACAAATTCAGATGACGGGGCATTATATATAGAAACAATAAGGAAGCTGTTTAATCTGGACAAACAGCTTCAGCACCATGAGCATAAGAAGAAAGAGGAATAGTGTGTCATTCCGAGCGAAGCGAAGGAATCTCGTTTTGAGATTGCTTCGCCCTGAATAAGTGCAGGGCTCGCAATGACAGTTAAATAATAGAGGGGTTGATTTTTGAAGAAAACAATTAAAATCGGCACAAGGGGAAGCCAGCTTGCACTGTGGCAGGCAAACTGGGTAAAATCAGAATTAGAAAAGAAAAATCCTGAACTTGCTGTTGAGATAATAAAAATCAAGACAACAGGGGACAAAATACTTGATGTGCCCCTTGCAAAGGTTGGCGGCAAAGGCCTCTTTGTAAAGGAGATTGAGGAGGCGCTATTAAGAGGCGATATTGATTTAGCAGTCCACAGCATGAAGGATGTGCCTACTGACCTGCCTGCTGAACTCCACCTCTCTGCAATAACAGAGCGTGAAGACCCAAGGGATGCGCTTATTAGCAAGGATAAAAGGCCATTCAATGAACTTGCAGAAATGGCAAAGATTGGAACAAGCAGTTTAAGGCGTCAGGCTCAGCTTTTACATATCAGGCCAGATTTCAGGATACAGCAGTTAAGAGGCAATCTTGACACAAGGATAAGAAAATTAACAACAGAAGACCTTGACGCTATTATTGTTGCAGCAGCAGGTGTAAGGCGCATGGGCTGGCAAGAAAAGATAACTGAGTATCTGAGCATAGATGATTCGCTTCCTGCGATTGGACAGGGCGCACTGGGCATTGAATGCAGAATTGATGATATTGAAATAAACAGTCTTCTAAAACCGTTCAATCATCATGAAACATCTGTATGCGTTAAGGCAGAGAGGGCATTCTTAAGAAAACTTGAAGGCGGATGCCAGGTGCCAATTGCAGCTTATGGTATAATAAAAGATAAAGATATCAGATTGACAGGTTTAGTAGCAGGGGTTGACGGAATTGAGATGCATAAGGATAAGATAGAGGGAAAGATAGCAGATGCGGAAAAAATCGGAATTGAATTGGCAGAAAGGCTATTGGCAAGAGGGGCGGATAGGATACTGAAAGAGGTGTATGGAACAAAATGAAAACAGGCAAAGTATATTTAATTGGCGCCGGGCCCGGTGACCCCGGGCTTATAACACTAAAGGCAGTAGAGTGTATAAAGACAGCAGATGTAATTGTCTACGACTATCTTTCAAATGAAAAATTTCTCTCCTATGCAAAGAAGGACGCAGAGGTTATATATGTGGGAAAGATGGGAGGAAATCATACACTATCGCAGTGGCAGATAAATGAGCTGATCATTAAAAAGGCAAAAGAGGGAAAGAGCGTAGCAAGGCTGAAAGGCGGAGACCCTTTTATCTTTGGTAGAGGAGGCGAGGAGGCAGAGGAGCTTGTTCAGGCAGGCATTGATTATGAGGTTGTTCCCGGTGTTACAGCAGGCGTAGCTGCCGCAGCATACGCTGGCATCCCTTTGACGCACAGGGACTTTACTACAACCGTTGCATTCATCACAGGCCATGAAGACCCGACAAAGGATGAGTCAAATATTTATTGGGACAAGATTTCAACAGGCATTGGAACCCTTGTTTTTTATATGGGCATAGGAAACCTTGAGCCAAACATGAAAAAGCTGATTGAAAACGGCAGAAGCCCGGACACACCAGTTGCCTTGATCCGCTGGGGCACAACCTCTCAGCAAGAGACACTTGTTGGAACTATTGCTGATATTGCTGAAAAGGCAAAGGCAGCAAATTTTAAGGCGCCTGCAATTACAGTTGTTGGCGGGGTTGTTTCATTAAGAGACAAGCTCAGATGGTTTGATAAAAAACCGCTCTTTGGAAAGAAGATAGTTGTTACACGTTCAAGGGAGCAGGCAAGCGATTTTGCAGAACTGCTTGAGGTCTATGGAGCAGATATTGTCCAATTCCCAACAATAGATGTTGTGCCTCCCAGAACATGGAAGGGGCTTGACTCTGCAATTAAAAAGATAAGTTCATTTAATTGGATTGTCTTTACCAGTGTAAATGGTGTAAAATACTTTGTAGAGAGATTAAAAAAGAACAAGAAAGACTTGCGTGATTTAAAAGGCGTAAAGGTCTGTGCAATTGGACCAAGCACAGCAGTGGAACTTGAGGCATTCGGTATTACGCCTGATTTTGTGCCAAAGGAATACAGGGCAGAGGGGATATTAAAAGGTATTGGCAAAGGCGGTATAAAAGGTAAAAAAATTTTAATACCGAGGGCAGAGGTCGCAAGGGAGATTTTGCCAGAGGAGCTAAAAAAGAAAGGCGCTAAGGTAACAGTTGCAGTTGCATATCGTAGTATAAAGCCAAAAGGCAATACAGAAAAGATAGTAAGCTTATTCAAGGATAAAAAGATTGCGATTGTCACCTTTACAAGTTCATCAACTGTGAAGAATTTTGTAGAGATGTTTGAAAAAGAGGATTACAGGGTATTGTTAAATGGAGTAAAGATTGCAAGCATAGGCCCGATTACTGCAAAGACAGCAGAGGAGCTTGGAATTAAGACAGACATTATGCCAAAGGCATATACAATACCAGCATTAACAGAGGCAATAGTTAAATATAATAGGCAAAGGGCTAAAGGCTAAGGGCAAAAGGCACAAGAGGCTAAAAGCAAGAGGCTAAAGGCAAAAGGAGAAAAAGACAATGATTGACATAACAAAACTTTTTTGCGGGGCGGATACAACAGGCGACCCGTTAAGATACGGCCATAAAAGGGGGCACGGCCATGG
Source organism: Nitrospirota bacterium (assembly GCA_023248415.1). GTDB lineage: Bacteria > Nitrospirota > CAKKRA01 > 9FT-COMBO-42-15 > 9FT-COMBO-42-15 > 9FT-COMBO-42-15. Next base: position 12,262 of record JAHFEP010000044.1, on the reverse strand, counting down.
GACGCCTCATGCAACAGAGAAAATAGAGCATGAAGTCCCAACATCTGCAAGCGAAAGGAGTCCTGTTGTTGTATGGAGCGTGTCAAGGAGATGCAACCTGAATTGCGTTCACTGCTACACAGATTCGCATAACGAGGATTATCCCGGAGAGCTGACAACTGACGAGGCAAAGGCCATGATTAAGGATCTGTCAGGCTTTAAGATACCTGCCCTCCTTTTATCAGGCGGCGAGCCTCTTATGAGAAAAGACCTTTTTGAGCTTGCTGATTATGCAAGAGGCCTTAACATGCGTCTTACACTCTCAACAAACGGCACCCTGATAGACCAAAAGAATGCAAAAAGAATAAAGGAGACAGGCTTTAGCTATGTTGGCATCTCCTTTGACGGCATCGGCGAGATAAATGATAAATTCAGGGGTATGGAAGGCGCATTTGACTTGGCGCTGCGCGGCGTGCGAAACTGCATGGAGGTTGACCAGAAGGTAGGCCTGAGATTAACACTGACAAGAAGAAATTATGAAGACCTTCACAACATCTTTGACTTTATTGAGAAGGAGGGCATACAGCGCGCCTGCTTCTATCACCTTGTTTATGCAGGAAGGGGAAGCGAGATCAGAAAGGATGACCTTTCGCATGAGGAGAGCCGTCATGCACTGGATATAATCCTTGAAAGGACAATGGACTTTCACAAGCGCGGTCTGAAAAAAGACATCCTTACAGTAGACAATCATGTTGACGGACCGTATCTTTACATGAAGCTGAAAAAGACAGACCCTAAGAGGGCAGAAGAAATTTATAAATTCATGGAGTGGAACGGCGGGGGCGCAAATTCATCCGGCGTTGCCATCGGCAATATTGATTTCTTTGGCAATGTCCATGCAGACCAGTTCTGGCAGGACTATACATTCGGCAATGTGAAAAAAAGGCCGTTTAGCGAGATATGGAAAGACACATCTGACCCGATTATGAAAGGCCTTAAAAACAGGATACCGCTGTTAAAAGGCCGCTGCAGTGAGTGCAAGTGGCTCAAAATCTGCGGCGGAAGCTTCAGGGTCAGGGCATTAAGGGTATATAATGACCCATGGATGCACGACCCTGCATGTTATCTGACAGATGAGGAGATAGGGATTGCAAAAGATAAAAAGGTGGCAGTAAGATAGGAGGGCTGATGGCTTTTCCAAGACAGAGGTTGAGAAGGCTTAGACAATCAGAAAATCTCAGAAAGATAGTCAGAGAGACAACACTTTCTCCTGATGATTTTATATATCCTCTCTTTGTCGTCCATGGAAAGGGAATAAAAAAAGAGATTCCCTCCATGCCCGGGAATTATCAGCAGTCTATTGATAATATTGTAAAGGACGCAAAGGAGACCTATTCCCTTGGCATACCAGCAATAATACTTTTCGGAATTCCAGAGCATAAGGATGAACTCGGCACAGAGGCGTATTCAAAAAAAGGCGTAATCCAGCAGGCAATAAAGGCAATTAAGGATAAAGTCCCTGAGCTTATTGTAATCACTGATGTCTGCCTGTGCGAATATACAAACCATGGCCACTGCGGTGTTATAAAAGATGGAAAGATTTTGAATGACCCGACACTAAAACTCCTATCAAAGGAGGCTGTCTCTCATGCAAAAGCAGGCGCGGATATTGTTGCGCCATCTGATATGATGGATGGCAGGGTTGCTGCAATAAGAAGCAGCCTTGATAAGGAAGGCTTTATTGATACCCCGATTATGTCCTATGCAGCAAAATATGCCTCAAGCTTTTATGGGCCTTTCAGGGATGCAGCAGAGTCAACACCGAAGTTCGGAGACAGAAGAACATACCAGATGGACCCTGCTAATGCAAGGGAGGCAATCAGAGAAGTTGCGCTGGATATAGATGAAGGAGCAGATATAGTGATGGTAAAGCCTGCGCTATCATATCTTGATATAATCTATCGTGTTAAAAATGAATTCAATCTGCCTGTTGCCGCATATAATGTAAGCGGCGAGTTTTCTATTATAAAGGCAGGCGCCAAACTCGGCTGGATTGATGAAAAGCGCATGATGATAGAGGTCTTAACATCCATTAAACGCGCTGGCGCAGATTTAATACTTACCTATTTTGCCAAAGAGGCAGCAAGACTGCTATAAACATTTATTAGATGTCATTCCTACGAAAGAAACGGAGGGGTTCCCATAGAAATAATAGACTGCCACTTCCATCTACTTCCAAAAGAGATAGCAGAGAGGGCATCCTTTTATAATAAGGGATGGATGGATATGAAAGCCCATCTTAACATGATGGATGCAGCAAATATCTCAAGGGCTGTAATCAGCTATCCTACAACCGATGCCCATATAAATGCAAAAGAGAAAGAAATCACTGTTGCAAAGTTGTATAACAAAAAGACAGCAGAAATAATCAGACACCATAGGGACAGGTTTATTGGCGCAGCAGTAATACCTCTATCAGAGGAAAAGGAGATGATGGATGAGCTAAACAGGGCGCTTGATGTAGGTTTTATGGCGCTATCCATGGCAACGAGTTATGATGGTATATATCTTGATAGCGAGAAATTTCACCCACTCTTTGAAAGGGTCTCTGATGCAGGGTTTCCTGTTTTTGTGCATCCAACAACAATAAAGCCAATCGGCGTTGAGCAGGTGAAGCATCCGCTTCTTACACCTGTGGTTGAATTTATTTTTGATACTACAATGTGCATCGGCAAGCTGATTACATCAGGAACTTTGAGGAGCTTTCCAAAGCTTAAATTTGTTTTTGCCAATTTTGGCGGCGCAACGCCATTTATTAAGGATAGATACGATTCAACATACAACATGCTCCTTTCCCTCGGTTATGTTCAGGATTTAGGAAAACCTCCGACAGAATTTCTAAAACAGCTTTATGTTGATTCGAGCGGCGCTGTATCAAAAACTATAATACAATGCGCAATTGAGGCCTTTGGCACAGAAAATATCCTCTGGGGAAGCGACTATCCTGCAAATAAGAATGTAAGGCAATCAATAGACGCTGTTTTGGATATGGATATATCTGATGAAAAAAAAGCAGGGATGGTTGGAAGGAATGCTGAGAGGCTTTTTAGCGGTGTAAAGATATAATTAATATGAAAACCAACAAACCTAAAATTGCCATCTTTGGCGCTGGCATTGCAGGACTCTCCTGCGCCTATTTTCTAAAAAAGGCTGGACACGATGTTACTGTCTACGAAAAAAGGCCTGAGGTTGGCGGAAGGTTTTCTGTTTTTGAGACAGAGGGCGTGTATATAAATAAAGGCGCCCTGATGTATGCGCCTAAATTGAACCCCAATTTTACTGCGCTAATTAATGAGCTCGGCATTGAATCAGAGCAGCTTACTTTATCACGATTTGCCTTAATAATAGGCAATAAGATTACCGGGCTGAATAATTTTGCAATGTTTAAGAGCGGCCTCTTTTCCCTCTTTGATTATCTTAAATGGCTTAAATTAAAAAGGTTCATAAGAAGGCTTGACTTTAGATTAGAAAGCTATGATGAAAGGCTTGAAGAACTTCATCAGTATTCTTTACAGGAGTTTTGCGAAAAACAGATGGGCTTTAACCAAAAGCTCATTGACTATATTGTCCAGCCCTTCTCAAGTTTCGGCTACATTGACCCTCCGCATATTGCAGCAGACCACGGGCTCTTTCTATTTGCTTATGGTGATACAGAGCTGCGCGTGCCTGTAAAGGGGATGTCTGCTGTAACAGATGAGCTTTATAATAGATTAAGGGAATCGGTAAGACTAAACACCGAAATAAAAGAGGTAAAAAAAAATAATAAGGACGGTTTTTCTGTTGTTCTTACAGAAAAGAAAAAAACGTCACTCACAAAAAAGAATTTTGACTACTGTATCTTTGCCACAGGACAGGCAAGCCTGAATAAGATTGTAAATGGCATTGATTTCAGCATACCAATAACAAAAACAAGGGGGCTAATCTTTGAGGCAAAGTGCCCTCAGTTTAATCCCTATGATGTGCTTCTATTTTCAAAATTCAATAACTCTCACGGCATTCACGGCGGCGAGGTAAAACACCTTCCTGACGGCCGCTCTATATGCGGTATATTTTTGTATCACCCAAAAGGTGATGTAGAGCAGGTATTCGGCAAGGTGAAGATTTTGCCAAAGGTCGGCTGGTCTCCTGCAATCACGCTGATTCCGCCAAAGAGCAGTGTGCGGGATGTGTCAACACCGATTCCGAATTTATATGTTATCGGTGATTTTTACCGCCTGCCGTGTATAGAGTCGTGCGTGTATACTGCAAAGAAGGTTGCAAAATTAATGCAAACGCATTAATTTATGCCAAATAAATCTCCCCTAACCCCTCTTTTCCAAAGAGGGGGATAAAGGAAGCTCCCCCTTTGAAAAAGGGGGATTAAGGGGGATTTTAAAATTAACTAATTAATTACAAACCTTTAATGGTGCTTTATGCCAATCTTCGGAATTGACAAGGGTTACAGAAATATCAGGCGGTTTGCCCATATCCTTTCTGTTTTTGTTGGATACGGCTTCAAAGATATTGTGGACAGGCTTCATCTTGAATATCTTGTCCGTATTGGCAGAAGGCTCGCCAGAAAAAAAGAGTCTAAACTTGAAAGGCTTACCAAACCTGAGAGGCTCAGGCTTGCCTTTGAGGAGCTTGGACCAACCTTTATAAAATTCGGCCAGATATTAAGCACACGACCGGATTTAATCCCGCATGAATATATAGAGGAATTCAAGAAGCTTCAGGATGATGTCCCGCCCTTTTCATCCAGAGAGGCAAAAGAGGTTATTGAAGAGGAATTAAAGAAGCCAATTAATGAACTGCTTGAGAAGTTTGATGAAAAGCCCCTTGCTGCTGCATCCATTGCGCAGGTGCACAGGGCAGTGCTAAATGATGGAAGCAAGGTGGTATTGAAGATCCAGAGGCCGAATATCAGGGAGAATATTGAGGCAGATATAGATATACTTTTTAACCTGGCACGGCTTTTTGAAAGCTATATCCCTGAAAGCAAGCTGTATAATCCAACAGGCATAATTGAAGAATTTGCAAAAACCATAAGGCGCGAGATGGATTTTACAAGAGAGGGTCACAATATACAAAGATTCACTGCAAATTTTAAGGACGACCCCACAATCTCCGCGCCAAAGGTCTATTGGGAGTTAACTACCAATAAAGTTTTAACAATGGAGTACGTTGAAGGGATAAAGATAACAGATTTCAAAAGGCTTGAAGAAGCGGGTCTTGATAAAAAACAGATTGCAGTAAATGGCGCAAGCTCTGTATTAAAGCAGATATTTGCTTATGCCTTCTTTCAGGGAGACCCTCATCCCGGAAATATCCTTGTCAAAGAGAACAATGTTATTGTTGTCCTTGACTTTGGGATGTTCGGCAGGATAGATGAGAAGACAAAGGAGCAGATTGCAGACATACTCATTGCAGTAATCAAAAAGGATGTGGATAAAATAGTAAAGACCTTTCTTGAGGTCGGTGTAATTGCTGAAGAGATAAATATCAGGGAGTTCAGGCTTGATATAGTAGATTTTATTGAGAGGTATTATGATGTCCCGTTAAGCCAGTTGGAGCTATCTGAGGTATTGAATGAAATCGTACAGGTAGTTGCAAGGCACAGGATAAAGATAATGCCTGAGGTGATGCTGTTAATCAAGGCATTGGTAACAATAGAAGGCATTGGCAGGGAGCTTGACCCTGAATTCAATATGGTAGAGCATGCAAAACCCTTTGCAGAAAAACTGATAAGGGAACGCGCCAGCCCAAGAAATATAATAAAAAATATTGTAAAGACATCACAGGATGTAAATGAGCTTCTAAGGGTATTGCCTGGTGAGACATTACAGATTGTGAGGAAGCTGCGTAAGGGCACACTGGAGATAGACCTCAAACTCAGGCACCTTGAAAACCTTGTCGCAAAATTAGACAGGGTGAGCAACCGCATCACCTTCAGCATCATAATCGCTGCGATTATTATCGGCTCTTCTTTAATTATACAGACAGATAAAGGACCGATCTTCTTTGGATTCCCTGCGCTTGGGATAATAGGTTATGTTGTTGCCGGCGCGCTTGGACTGTGGCTAATATATGCAATCTTAAGGTCTGGCAGGCTGTGAATAGAGGTAATCCTTGAATTATTTCATCTTGTTCGCCCCAGTCTCTGCCACCATCTTGCTTGCGTAGAGGAGCGAATCAAATGTCCCTGCATCTGTCCACCAGCCGTCAAGGATATCATAAGTCATCTCACTTTTTTCAATATAATTATTGTTCACATCTGTTATCTCAAGCTCGCCTCTATCAGAGGGTTTTAGTGTCTTGATTATATCAAAGACCCTGCTGTCATACATATAAATTCCTGTAACAGCAAAATCTGATTTCGGCTCTTTTGGCTTCTCTTCTATCTTAATAATCTTATTACCTTCCTCTCCTGCTCCCCTGCTCTCCTGCTCTCTCGCTATCTTGCTAAATACCGGCACACCGAATCTCTGCGGGTCTTTAACCTTCTGCAATAATATCTTTGCGCCTTTCTTTTGCTTCTCAAAATCCTCAACCTGCCTTTTTATGTTCTTCTCAATGATGTTATCGCCCAAGACAACCACAATCTTGTCATTATCTGCAAAGAACTCTGCCAAGCCGAGCGCCTGTGCTATCCCGCCCTCCCCTTCCTGATATGTATAATTTACATGCTTGAGACCAAACTCCTTTCCATTGCCAATAAGCTTTAGAAAATCACCTGCGCTGCTCCCGCCTGTAACAATAAGTATATCTCTGATACCTGCATTAATCAAAGCCTCTATTGGATAATATATCATCGGCTTATTATATACTGGAAGCAGGTGCTTGTTTGTAACCTTTGTTAATGGAAAGAGCCTTGTTCCAAGACCGCCTGCCAAGATAATGCCTTTCATTATATCTTCCTCCCTTGCTATCCTGCTGTCTTCAATACAGAAATCAGTTCCTTTACCTTGCCAATCTTCACACCCCTGCCCCTTATGCTGCTTAAAAGGCTTGTAATAATCCTGCTTGGCCTTATGTAAAAGGATTTATATGCACGCAATAAAATCTCTTTGAGTTCCTCTGACGATACATAATCCAGCCTCAGCACAGGATTCATGCAGTCATATTTATCCCAGTCATCTGTGATCAGCCTCTCCTTTATCTCATTATAAAGTCTTGTACCGGGATATGGTGTAAGTATGGTAAACTGTGCGCTGCCGGGGTTAAGTTTTTTTGCATATTTTATAGTCTCGAGCATCATATCCTTTGTCTCTTTAATATCGCCAAATATAAAGCTCGCCATAGTCTCTATCTTGTAATCCCTGAGCAGCTCCACTGCCTGCTTTGCCTTGTCTGCGCTGTATTTTTTATTATACGAATTTAGCACATCCTGATTTACACTCTCTATGCCCATAAAGATATGCCTGCATCCTGAATCTGACATCCATCTTACCATCTCCTCATTCTTTGCAATGGTATCAACACGGGAAAAACACCACCATCTTATATCAAGCCCCCTCTTTACAATCTCCTTAGAAATCGCAATAACCCTGCTCGGCTTCATTGTAAAGTTATCGTCAAGAAAGGCGATGCCGCTGAAACCGTATTTCTTATTTAATAACTCTATCTCATCTATAACCAAGTCAACCCTTCTTGCGCGCCATCCCATGCTGGAAAAGGATGATGCACAAAAGGAGCAGTCTAACGGACAGCCCCTGCTTGTAATAATTGATGTGGTTTTCCTCTTAGCCATCTCTAAGGTATTATATCTGCCCATCTGCATCAACTCCCTTGCAGGAAGCGGGATTGAATCAATATCATTTATTGCAGGCCTGTCAGGGTTTCTTTTAAATATGTTATTTTCTTTATATGAAATGCCGTTTATTCCACTGAGGGACAAGCCATTTTCAATTGCATCAACAAGCTCTAAGAATGTATCTTCGCCTTCATTACGAACAACATAGTCTATGCCGTCATTCATTACAGTATCTTCATCCATAAATGTAACATGGGGCCCGCCCATTACCACCTTCAACCCATTCTTCTGCGCCTCCCTTGCAACCTGCAATGCCCTCTTATGCCTTGATGTATTTGCAGAGATGCCTGCAATATCAAAACCGTCAAAGCTGATACCATCGGATTGGACATTATAATCATATATTTTTACCTTATGGCCAGCCCTTTTTAGAACAGAGGCAATATAGCCGAGGCCGAGCGGCGGCAGGATAAAACCAACCTTGCTAAAGGCATTGTCAGAAGCAGGGTATATTAAGAGTACATTCATGATAAGTAACTATACTGATTTTTTGATTTTCAGTCAATCACAAATCTTTCTCATATTAATAAAAAAGGGCAGGTGGGTTTATTTTCACCTGCCCTTAATATTGAGAGAATGTTAGGAATTATGATTTTTTCTTCTTCCGTTCTTCATCTTCCTTTTTCTTTTTCTCTTCTTCCTTCTTCTTCCGCTCACCATCCTCTTTCTTTTTTCTTTCTTCTTCTTTCTTCTTGCTGTCATCATTTGGAGGAGGCGGCGGCTGAGTTGGCGGTGCTGTGGTAATCACAGTTATATTTACTATGGCTGACCCTGTCTGGCCTATAGTATCAGTAACCTTTAAGGTAACCCTGAATGTTCCTGCTGAAGGATAGGATGTTGAAGCAGTTACCCCTGTAGCATCTATGCTTCCATTTGATGTAAAATCCCATTCATACTTAGTTATGCCTTTATCATCAGTTGAGCCTGAACCGCTTAGATTAACAATCTCTCCGGTATTAACAGATGTTTTTGAGGCTGATATTCTGGCAACAGGCAGTGCATCTGTTACAGGTGGAGGCACTGGCGCTGATACAGTAATCGTGACCGAGGCGCTTCCTGTCTGGCCAATAGTATCTGTAACCTTTAATGTAACCTTATAGGAACCAGCAGCAGCGTAGGTAGTTGATGCTGATACACCAGTTGCATCTATAGTATTATCACCGTTTAGGTCCCACTCATATTTGCTTATTCCCTTATCATCTGTAGAGGCTGAGCCGCTGAAAGTCGCTGTCTCGCCCGTTGTAAAGGTTGTTTTAGCAACTGTTATCTTTGCTGTTGGCGGATTGTCAACTGGTGGAGGTGGTGGTGGTGCTGGCTTACTGTTAGGGTCGCTTGGATTTGTGTTTGCATTTATCTCAGCAAGATTATTAGCCCCATCGCCGTCTGAATCTAAGCCTTCCACTGCCTTGATAGCCGCTGCTGATATAGGCGAAGTACCCCACACCGCTTTTCCATACGAGGTAGCATTTGCTGCCGTCTTTGATGAACCATGGCAAAGGTTACAGCTTAGGCTACTGCCCAGTGTTGAGCTTGGATAAACAGATTTCCATACATTTAAATCCGCTTGAAATGCATATAGCATTGCCGGGAATAAAAATAGTGTAAAAATTAATACTGAAAGACTGCGTAAACTTGTTTTAATCATAGCTGCCTCCTTATTAGTTTTGCATTACCCAGTAATCAGGGCTGTTTACTGCTGCATCTTTTATACGCTGTGCATTGAACTTAAGTTCTTCACTGTCAGACCTTTTTACTATTCTGCTTGCCACAGCATATGCCTCATCAACGGAAATACCTTTGTGAACAAGATCTTTCATAATGCTTACTGCATATATGATATCCTGTTGCTCAAATCCCTTTTGCATCGACTCTTTGGTAATCAATTTCTTTGCCTTCTCAAAGGACATTGCAAAGGAATATTGAACGCTGATTAACAGCATTATCAGAACAATAATTGCTGATAAGAACATTATGCCCCGCCGTTTCTTCATAATCTCACCTCCTTTCAAATTAAAAATTACTTAACCTCCTGTTGAGTTAGAAGATGTTTAAAATAGGTTCTTGGGTCCACATGCTTCATTGCGCCTGTCGGGCACTCTGATACGCAGGCGCAATCCCTATATCCCCTGCAGTGCTCGCACTTAACAGATTTTCGTTTTGCTTTTCCATTTACTATCTCTGCTTCAATGACCTCAATAGCCCCAAAGGCGCACGACTTTGCGCATAAGCCGCAGCCGACGCATTTTGAATTAATTGCAATCTCACCGTTATCCTCACGTTTGATAGCATCCTTTCGGCACTTGCTAAGACAGGTAGGATGTTTGCAGGTGCGGCAGGACTGGGGGACACTTGCATAGCTATATTTTGGCCCAATCCTCCTGAATCTTGCAGTGCCGTGCCTCTCCTTGCATGCCTTTACGCAGGAGAAACAATTTATACATTTATTAAGCTCATATACCTTGAGGTTCGCAGCATAGGTAAGGCCGTTTTCAACCATAAAATTCATTATGCTTAATGCCTTCAGATTATTTTCAATCTCAGAAAATCCTCTTGTCCTTTCCTTCTGCCTGTTTATTATTGCTGTTTTAAAACTCGGGTGATAATCATAAAGGTCTTTGAAATCTCCTTTATTAATGGCGAGAAGTTCAATATTTGTTATTGATATAATGCTCTCGCTGCTTTCAACATTATAAATCAGCGGCATCTCGCCGAAGAAATCGCCTTCTTCTAACCATCCTGCTGTTATAATATTCCCCCTGCTGCTTGCCCTCAAAATCTTTACCTGACCTTTTTTAATAATGTAGAATTTTCCCTCGCAGTATGCGCCTGCCTTTATGATTTCCTGATTCTTATCAAAACAGGCCAGTTCTGCACACTTAGCAATCTTTGTCCTTTCTTTAAGGCCGATACTGCCAAAGACAGGGGAGGCTGACAATAACAGGCTTATTTCGTGTGTGTTTAATCTCTCCCTTTTCTCCTCTTTTTTTATATCCGATTTATTCTCCGTCACAGCAGCAGGCTTCTGTTCTTTTTCCAACATGACATGGGCAGCAGGCTCAATGTTCTTTTGTTTAATGCCCGCAGATTTAGCATATCTTTCTCTCTTTTTCATCTCCTCGTTTATTTTGCCTTTAAAAGGCTCGGATATTTCTACCATCCTCTGAACGAATTTTTCATTCAGCCTCAACATTTCTCCATCCTCTTCTCCTGCAAGTTTAAATAGCGGCTTATAGATTATATCTCCACACTTATAAACAGAATCAGCGCTGTTGCTGATATCTTCTCTAACTAAAATTATCTTTCCTTCTGAAACCATGTATAAACCCTCTTCGGGTTTTATGTCCATAATCTGGCCCTTTTTAAAAGGTATTATTGTTGTCTTTTTGGCAATATCTTTTAGCTCATTTTCATTAATCCCGGTAAAATGGGAAATCTTATATAATAGTAATTTTACCCTTTCCTTTGTATATGCCTGCTCAACGATTTTCAATAATTCACTCCCTTTTCCAAAATCAATGGAGTTCATCAAATCTGAATTCTTGAATTCATATAGTTCTGCATCATCATTTACAACTGCGGTTGTCAGCCATTTTTTAGAAAAGACAGATTCGGCGCCAAAAAACTCAAGGGGTTCTACGCTCTCAACAATCATCCCATGATTAATATTTAATGTGATACTGCCTTTTTGCAGGAGATAAAAACTATCTCCATCTTCTCCCTCGCGATAAACAACCATTCCCTTATCCTTTTTGCAAAGCACACCTTTAATTCCAAACAGCTCACGGCGCTGCTGTATCTCAGTGGTTGCTGCAGATCTGACACCTGCTGAAGATGAAGTATCAGAATAAAACGGCCTCTTCTTTTTTGTTTCTATAAAATCGCTTGCATCTAATGTTCTAATCATTTAAATCACCTGCCTTTTGCACGAATAAATTCGTGCCTGCAACCTCGCAATGTTTCAATATCTCCCCCTTTTCTAAAGGGGGATTACAGATCGGCCTCACACACTAACAATAGCCTGATCAGGGCAGGAGGCCTTTGCCTCCTTGCATGCGTCAATGTTCTTATCAACCAGCTCATTGTTGACTGTAGATTTTTCATCCACCACCTTAAAGACATCAGGGCATGCGTCTTCACATGCCCCGCAGCCTGTGCAATCATCTAAATTGATTTTAAATTTTGTTCCCATCTTCCTATACCTCCTTAAAAAACAGTTGTAATTTCAATTTGCATTCAAGTTGTCATCCCCGAGTGCTTCTATCGGGGATATGGTTTTTATTAAAACCGGATTCCAGATTAAACACTTCGGGAATGACAGAACTAAGAATAAGTGTCATCTTGAAAGCAAAGTGGAATAAGTTGTAAGTCGTAAGTATTTTTTCTTACGACCTACGACTGCCTTTATGGCCCTGTTGTAAAGAACCAGATATG
>JAHFEP010000351.1 GCA_023248415.1 Nitrospirota bacterium | reverse complement strand
AGCAGGATACTCCGCGTCAGCCGCACCATTGCAGACCTTGCCAGTGAAGAGAACATCCTTTTAGAGCATATCTCAGAGGCAATTCAATACAGGAGCTTGGACAGAAGGATAGGCTAAGGGGCGTTGAAACAATTAAATCCCTTAATGACCTGAGTGTTGTTACAAGATACCCTGAGGATATAGATGAGATGGTGAAGGCTTTTAAGAAAGATATAGTAATATAATTTTAATGGGTAAATATGGAAGAAAATACAAATCAATGGGTTATTATAGTTTTTAGTGGACTTGGTGGTGCTATTTTGGGTGCTATTATCGGGGGTATCGCCGCTTCATTTGGACAATATTTATTTACAAAGAAGCATACTACTGATTTGGAAAGGAAAACAGTTTTAAATTTATCTAAAGCCATTTATTGCGAACTCATATCATTATGGGAAAGATATATGACTTATGCAGGTAAAACAATTGAAGATGCTGATGAGTCTAAAAAACCCCTCCATTTAATAGGATTTTTAGAAACACCCCAAAACTATTTTATTATTTTTGAAAGTTCTTCCAATTTATTAGGATTATTTGAACCTGATGTTGCTGAAAAGATTATAAAGGTCTATATTAATGCAAAAGCACTTCATGATGAACTAATACATTATGGAAAGTTGGCACATCGGTTTGTAGAAGCTGATTCAGGTTATCGTAACCAAGATAAAATTGCCGAATTAGCTACAATTCAGCCTCAGCTTTTAGAGTATTTTAAATTTTTAAAGAAAAGACATTTTGAAGCAAAAGAACTACATAACTCAACCATAGAAATGCTTAAGAAGCTTACAAACCTTTAATGGATGTAATCTTTTCGATTTTTTACTCCCAACAAGTAATTAGATAGTTTTTTGGTTTTTTTATAATTTTCTAACTGTATAACTTCAGATGCTAATAATCCCTTGCTTGCCAAAGCATAACAAACCGTTTGTTAAGCTGCTACTTGCTCAAAAGAAAAAATATGGGGTCGGGTATCAGTATCCTGAAAGTATTTTATTTTCATGGAATACGCCCCATCAATAATTTGAATAATAAACCTAAAAAGACAGGTTGTCAAGCATGACAGAGGGGTTCTGCTTGATGAGATTAATTATATAAACATGCCTTACTTATAACATGATAGCTTGTAACAATTGCGCCGTCCTGCCTGACGATAAAAACGCACCTTAAGTTCAGGCCGCAAAAAGTATATCCCTATTATTTATGAAAAAAGTCAATAAAAAAACAGTTGCATCAAGAGCTCTTCCGCATCAGTCCTTTGCCACCCTTAGAATGTCATTATATACATCATCACTTATCCAAAAACCATTCTCTTTAAGCTTTTCTATCAGAGACTTAATCTCTGTCAGGAGATATTCCTTAGCCAGTTTTATTCTTAATCTTTTTGGTCTTTAACCATTTTTCCGTCTTTATCTCTTTAACTCCAAAGCTATCCTTATCTCCGGATAACAGTTCCTGTTTTACAGCATTAGGTATATAAATTTCTTTAAAAAGCTTTTTTAGCAGGCTCAATTGATTTATGGAAGATAAATAGACAATCGGAGAGGTATTAACGATAGCGATGTTTTTAGTCAATGGCAACCTTCGTGTCTTCTTGAAACTCTTCTGATGTAGAAATGGATATCTGATACTTTCCCAATATCTTCAAAAAAGAAACCTTATCCATTCCTGCAAGCTTAGCAGCCTTTCCTGATGAGAGCTTGCCTAATTCGTAAAGTTTTACTGCTGCCGCTGTTTTTAGTTCTCTTGAAAATTCGTCCTTTGATTCTTTTAATGATACAAGGATTTCCTCAGGATATTTTATTGTCAATGTTCCCATATAAACCCTCCATTTTACGGCCAATTATATCAGAAATTGTTTTCCCCGAATATTAAATAGGCCGCACAGCTTCTATAATAAGGCCAAAGGAAGTGCAAAAGCAAACTCTTTTTAGCCTCTGTTTTTCAGAAGCAACAGCAATTCGCAGGGCCTTCATTATAACCGCATTTATAAAAAGTATATCCCCTTTATGAAAAAAGTCAATACAAAATACTTACAGGTAATGTATCATACTTTGTGACAGTGAGGCATTAAAAAGG
>JAHFEP010000183.1 GCA_023248415.1 Nitrospirota bacterium | reverse complement strand
GCAATATTAATCCTAAATATTGCCAGTCCGGTTGCCGCTGCTATTATAAGTTCTAATTATAATGGCGAAGGGCTGCCGACCTGCAACCTTTTCTGTAACCTTTCTGTAATGGCTGATGATACAGCAAAAAAAGATATACCTTGTCCACTTCATTCAAAGGAGGCAAAAAAGAAGAAGCTTTCGGATTTATTTCAATGTAAGATAGTTCCTATGAACTGCCATGACACCCCAACAACACAGGCAGGAACGCAGATTGACCCATATCTTCTCAGTAAATACACCTTTGATGATAATTTGACTATCTTTTCCTTATCTGAGGAGAAAACAATTATACCGTCTCAGATATACGATTTTTCCTTAGAAAAACCACCAACCATTCTATCCTAAATTAATCTTAATAAATCCTTAAAAATAATTCTCAGGCATAGGCATAGCTCTGCTTGCAGGGCTAAGTGTTTGTGTTATTTTTGGCCTGTATTAATGCAAAGGCATTAATAAGAAGTTATTGCGAGAAGCAGGGTGACAAAGCAGATACAATAATCTCCCCTAACCCCTCTTTAGAAAAGAGGGGAATTTAATATATCCGCATGTTCTTCCTATTTGAGAAGGGTCTGTGGTGAGGGGTGTGAGGAGGTCTAATAGTTTTATGACATTCAAAAAGATATTATTAGCAATACTCGTTCTACTTGTTCCAATAAATGCCTTTGCTGCTGGTGAGTGCGGGCTTTCATGCTGCATTGCAGGCGCATCAAGCTCGGGTGTAACTCTGGCATCAAGATTTGGCATATCACTTCAATATGAATATTCCTATATGAAGCCTTTAAAGGAAGGAAGCACAGAGGTTGCGCCGGGTTATGTGCTTGATAAAAAATTTGCAGAAGGCGCCACAGAGTATAAAGTTCCTTTGGAGATGATAATGCAGAAATACTCACTCATTGGTAGCTATCCTGTAACAAGCAATTTTATGCTTATCGGCATAGTCCCGTATGTGATTAATGACATGATCATGAGGCACAGGATTGGAAGCAGTGCAATGGATATGAAGATGGATACAGTCTCTGGCATTGGCGATGCATCGCTTGTAGCATTTTATACTTTTTATCAGGATGAACCAGTGAGGCCGACATTAAGGTTTTCAGGCGGTGTTGGCATTAAAACGCCAACAGGAAGCAGTAGCATGAAGGACAAGAACGGCCAGCTTTATCATGCAATGATGCAGCCTGGCTCAGGCTCATGGGACCCGTTGTTTATGGTAAATGGCATGGCCTTTCTTGACCCAATATGGCTTCAGGCAAATATCTTTTATCATCTGACTACAAAGGGTGATTCAGGCTATGAATTCGGAGACCAGCTTTCAGCAGATGTAATCAGCAGGTATCAGCTATTTAACTATATAAACATCGGCCTTGAGGTGAATGGTGTATATGCAGGCAAGGACAAAGATCATAATGGAAGGTTTACAAAAAGCAATGCTCTATTAGATGATACAGGTAATACAGGACTTTCTGCTGTATATGTTACACCTGCTATTCAGGTAAAGATACCGAATACTGGGGGAAGTCTTGAGATTAAGTATCAGCAGCCTGTATATCAGAATGCAAACGGTATACAGCAGGTGATTGACTGGCGGGTGTTTGCGTCTATAACATGGAATTTTTAAAAATGAAAAGTCATTGCGAGGAGCAAAGCGACGAAGCAATCTTGTATTTCTGGGATTGCCACGCTCCCTTTGGTCGCTCGCAATGACAAGGTAATTAGGAGGGGTGATATGAGGACAATAATTGGTTTAATCTTGCTTATCTTTGTTGCTGCTGGGTGCGGCGGCGGCACAGCAAGTACTGGTGGAAATAGTAATCCAAATAACGGAAAGACCACGACATCTCCAGCCAATAAACTCGGCTTCTCAGGCGGTTTTGTTGATGTAGACGGCGATGGAATTGCAGACTTGGTAATAGGCGCGCCTGATACATCTGCATCTTCTAATTTGGGGGCTGTCTATATTTATAAGGGCAATTCATCAGGCGGGTATTCTTCTACACCTGCCTATACCTTAAAAGGGGACGACAACTTCGGCTATTCCTTTGCAAAACTTGATGATGATGTTTTTGCTGTTACTGCCATTAATGGAGATGGAGATGATTCATCCCTTTGCGGCGCTGTATATATCTACAAAGGCGGCAGTAATGGCCCGACTCTCATAAAGAAACTTGCAGGCGAAGGGCCAATTGATAAGTTTGGATTTTCCATTGCATCAGGCGATATGAATGGCGACGGGCATAAAGACATAATCATAGGCGCTCCATACCACACCAATGAAGCTGCTCTATATAAGAGCGGCGCAGTTTATATCTACTTTGGGCCAGATTTTATTAATCGCACTGCGCTCTATGCATCGTCAACGAATAAAGGGCTTGGATGGCAGGTTGCCACTGGCGACATTAACAACGATGGCATCTCGGATCTCCTGATTTCAGCGAGTGGAAAGGTTTTGGGATTTTATGGAGGAGAGTTGTTTGCCCCAAACATCAATTCCCCTGATTTAACGATTAGCAGCTCTGCCTCAGGATTTGGGAAGACCATAGCTGTTATTGGAGATTTGAATAGTGATGCTTATAAAGAGATAGCTATTGGCGCGCCAAATGCTGTTATTACGCTCGGTATAGTCTCCAACCGTGACACAGGAAGTTTGTATATTGTAAAGGGTGGAACAGGGACAAGAACGATTAACCTGAATTCTTCTCCTGCTCCAGCGGATTTAATAGTTCGCATAGACGGGGCAGATCTGTTTGACCGATTCGGCTCTTCTATTGCAGTAGTAGATGCTGATGGGGACAACCTAACTGATATCGCTGTGGGCGCGCCAACAGCGGATTCCAGTCATATCATGTCCGGCAAGGTCTATCTATTCTTGGGTAAGCTTATAGGGCCAGCCACTACCATTGCGAATGCAACAGTTGTATTTAATGGCGATGCAATGCATCAGGGTTTTGGAGCCATTCTTGCGCCTGGCCCAAGTGACAAGATTCTAATCGGCGCACCATGGTCTAACAAGTATAGCGGCAAGTTTTACATAGGCGATATTGTCACCGGAGGGACTGGAGGCGGTGGTGGCGGTGGCGGCGACGACCACCAGCATTGATTAGATTTAATTTTGAAAGGAGAATAAAGATGACTAAGAAAATTCTTATATATTTTGTAGTCTGCATGGCTATTGTTGGTTATGCTATTCATATCAAAGCTGTTGATTATGTTTTTGAAAATTTTAATGCGAGGGACAGGGTATTTCAACCTGCGCCAACAGGACATACACCGGGTAAGGATAATTACCCAGGAATAGGCGCTCACATGGTGGGAGAGGATTGCGGTATTTGCCACAGACCTAATGGAAAGGCATCAAATTATGTTTTTACTATGGCTGGAACCCTGTATGAGGATAAGGCCGGCAGAAGGCCGCTTGCAGGCGGCGAGGTAATACTACAGGATAAAGACGGAAATGTGATAAGCATGACCAGCAATGAGGTTGGCAACTTCTGGACTTATGCGCCCTTAGCCGGCCACCCTTATGCCGTAGCTGCCAGTACTCCTCTTAAAAAACTTTATACTGAGAATCCTGATGGCACCATTACGCCATCTGACCCTGCTGATACCAGGACATGGCTTTACAAGACATGGGTAAGGAACGGCGACCATGTTGTTTATATGGCTACTGTAGCGCCTATAGGAGGAACTTCAGATGGCACATCAAGGATGGGCTGCGGTATGCATCATTCCCCATTTGGAAGCAGAGGCGCTCTCTGGACATCAAGAAAGGGCACACTATCATCCTTTCCGCAAGCAGGGCTCAGCTTTAAAAAACATGTTCTTCCCATACTCATGAGCAGGTGCGCATCCTGCCATCTGCCGGGCTCTACATTGACAAGGTTGGTAATGAAGACAGACATAGATTTCTCTTACCCTGATGCAAATTCCACTCAGATAGACCATAGCAAGGCTCACGACCTAACCTCTTATGCAGGATCATCGCTTACTATCAATAGCACACTATGGGATAAGCATGGAGCAGGCTACTATGCCACAGAATATAGTGGAAATCCTGATCAAAGCCTATTATTGCTTAAGCCCAAGATAGGCGGTCAGGACCATGGAGGCGGCTACTACTGGACTGAAAACGATGAAGACTATAAGGCAATAAGGCAGTGGATAGCTGAAGGTGGTCAGAATAATTAAACGGAGGATGATTATGAAATTGAGATGGTTTTTAATATTAATACTATTGTTGATTCCTACATCTGCCTTTTCTATTTCCCTTGGCGAGACTGCTCCTGATTTTGTCTTAAAGGATATGGAGGGCAAAGAGGTTTCGCTAAAGGATTATAAGGGAAAGGTGGTCTTTGTAAATTTCTGGGCAACATGGTGCACACCGTGCAAAAAAGAGTTTCCTGAGTTAAATCAATTCTATGAAACATATAAAGACAATGACCTAATTGTCTTAGCTGTAAATTCGGACATGAAGAGGAGTAGTGTTGACGACTTTTTAAAGAAGTATCCCGTAAAACTGACAGTCCTATTAGATCCGGGTGCAAAGGTTGTCGGCTCTTATGGCCCAAGGGCAATGCCCACCTCGTATATTATAGACAGAAAAGGGGCTGTGAGGTTTACCCATTTTGGATTTGATGAAAAGAATGACCCGATGAAATGGGTAAAAGAGGTTAAAGAACTTCTGAAGGAGGAGAAATGAAGTTAGTTAGACTTTTGACGCTTATTCTTATA
Organism: Nitrospirota bacterium; assembly: GCA_023248415.1. Taxonomy (GTDB): domain Bacteria; phylum Nitrospirota; class CAKKRA01; order 9FT-COMBO-42-15; family 9FT-COMBO-42-15; genus 9FT-COMBO-42-15. The sequence continues at coordinate 1,208 of JAHFEP010000183.1, read as the reverse complement.
GCTGCCATGCTTGTCGGCTGTGCAGCAACAAGCCCGTGGCAGAGGGAGCAGTTGTCAAAGCCTGTTATGCAGTTTGACCATAATAAAGAAGAGACAATTGCAAGGGAACACATGCTGAATACACTTGAAGGCTCTGCTGGTGGGTTTGGAATAGGAGGTGGTGGCTGTGGCTGCAATTAGAAAATTATCTGGAGCTTTTTACGAAACCGTTTGTTTGTTAGTAGCAATGTTATTTGTTTTTTCTTTGCCATATAATGCAATGGCAGAGGAGTATGCAGGGACGAGTTTAAACTATTATAAATTTGACGGCCTGACTGTAATCAAACCAATGATTACCCTGAATAAGGATTTGTCATTAAACACATCTATCCTTTTAAGGGCAACGTTGGATAAGGTAGAGACGCAGACAACAACTGTTGATGCAGTATCAGGCGCTACAAAGACAACAACAACTACATCAAATACAAAAGATGAAGATACCCGAAAGAATCTTACCTTTGGCGTAACCCATTCAATCAGCTTATACAAGATAGATGTGGGATATGACTACAGCAGGGAAAAGGACTATACATCCCAGACGCCGTCTATCCAGCTTTCAAGGGACTTCTTTGAGAGAAACACAACATTGGCTGTTGGCTATAGCCACAACTTTGACAATGTTATGGGAAAATACATGTCAAAGGCACAGGATAAAGATTCCAATAATTACTCAATATCTTTAACCCAGTTCATATCACCCATTACTGTTGCGCAGATAGGTTATACATATTCTTATACAACAGGCTATCTCGGAACAGGAAACAGGAAGGTTGCTCTATCAGGCGGAGGAGAGAGCGACGAGTATCTGCCTGATTCAAGAAAAAGGGATGCAGTAGGTGTGCGCCTTGCCCAGTATATTACGCCCATAAACAGCGCAGTTCATCTTATATACAGGTGGTACAGGGATGACTGGTGGATAAGGTCAAACACCTATGGCATCCAGTATTATCAGTATGTTGGCGAGGACACATATGTGCGGTTTGAATACAGGTATTATGAGCAGGACAAGGCATATTTTTATAAAGACAGCTACGCAGGAAGCGAGCAGTTTATCACTTCATCAAATATCTACAGCAAGCTCCATTCCCATCTTTATGGTGTAAAACTTGTCCACTATCTTAAATCTCCAAACATAAGCACAGAGGTAAAATACGAACGTTACAGGCAGT
>JAHFEP010000350.1 GCA_023248415.1 Nitrospirota bacterium | reverse complement strand
TGGTTTATCATCTGGCTTCTTTATATCAACAACGCATACGCTCCTGTTGATTTTTGGCTCAGGATTCAGCGCATGCTCTGCCCATACATGGCTGCTCTTTGGGTGCGCCTTTATAAACAGGCTGCCTCCGCCAAGAAGCTCATATTTTCTTACAACCTTCCATGCATGCTCTGGATGGCCATTTGGATCGCTTCCCCATGCTGTAAGCAGCCCTTCGCCAAGATGCGGTGTTCCTGATACAGGGCCATATTTGGGGTCTGTCCAGTTGCCGCCTCTTCCGGGATGCGGCTTGATACCAGTCTCTACCTGACCTACCTGCTTTTTAGTGTAGCTGTCAACAATAACCATCTTGTTTCTCATGTTTGCAGCCATCATCACATATCTCTTTGTTGCATCCCAGCCGCCGTCATGGAGGAATCTCTCTGTTGCAACCTGTGAAATCTTAAGATTATCAAGGTCTGAATAATCCACAAACCACATATAGCCAGCCTCTTTGACATTGAGTATTACTTCGGGGTCTCTGTGGGAGGAAATCATGGCTGCAACCCTCGCCTCGTTCACAAACTCATTTGTATCATAGGTAAAGCTCCTTGTGCTTACTACCTTTAATGGCTTTAAGGTCTTGCCGTCAAGGATTATAAATTGGGGCGGCCAGTAGCAGCCGATTACAGCATACTTATCAAGGAAATTGCCCTTTGGACCTTTGTATTTACTTACATCAATTGACCTTGCCTCTGTGCAGGCCTGAACCTCTGCCACCTTGTCAGGCTTCTCCATCCAGAGGTCAATGAGAACAGCCTTGCCATCCCTTCCAATGGAATAAAAATATCTTCCTGTGGCAGAAACCCTTAGTATATGCGTTGCTAAACCTATATCTACTGTTGATACAAGCTCCTTTGTATCGCCGTCAATAATTGCTGCCTTTCCAGCATCCCTTAATACAACACCAAAGAAGTTATCTATGTTTCTTTTGTGCATTGGCTTGGTTGGCCTTTTATCAACAGGTATCACAAGCTTCCATGTCTCTTCCATATCAGCAAGCGACCTCTCTGGCGGGATTGGAGGCGGCACCTGAACAAACCGCGCCATTAAATCTGCCTCATCTGCTGTTAACAGCCCCATCTTTACAAACCCAGGCATACCACCGCCTGTCCCGTTTGTGATAAATGCCTTTATTATGTCTGTGTTGTAGTTCTTTGATTTTAATTTTGTGTCTGTAATCTCTGGCCCTGTTGCGCCCTTTCTGAGTGTCCCATGACATCCTGCACACCTGTTAAAAAATATACCCTTTGCCTTGTTCATCTCTTCATCTGTCAATGCTGCTGCAATAGCAATATCAATTGCAAAAAGACCAAGGATGCTCATTACCATTGCTTTAATCCATCTTTTTTTAAGCATATTTAAAACCTCCTCCTCTCTTGCTTAATTTATTTTTGTAAATCATTCTTCTCATAATTTGCCACTGCCTCTGCATCCGCATCAGATAGCGCCTGAGCAGGCATATCTGCCGGGAAATTAGGGTGCTTCCTGTCCTTTCCTGAGCGGCCCTTCAATATTACATTCTTTATTGCAGCAATGTCACTTGTCTTAACAAATTCATTGCCCTTTAATGCAGGGCCAATAGGAGAGCCCTCTCCCTTCTGGCCATGGCATGCAGCGCATATATTGGTAAAAGTTGTTTTTCCATCTGCTGCTATGGCTGCTCCTGCAAAACTTATCCCCATAACTAAGGCTACTAACAATAAAAAGATGCTTTTCATAGACTTTAATTGACCTCCCTCTCTTAAAAGATTTAAAATTTGAAATTTAATTTTATAGTTTTTTTACATAAAATATTATCTACCCCTGTTATCACCTCCTTACTCTTTTCATAGGGTTATATATTAACCACCCCTGATAAAACGCCCTCCTCCTCTTGATTTCTATTAAATATAATGGTCTCAATCTTTTTATCATTTTCTTTCTTTATTGACTTATAATAATCCTCTGCAAATTTAACCCTGTTCTTCATAAGATTCAGCCCTCTTCGCTCTAAAAACTTCTGAACACCCCCATTGCTTACAAGGGACTTGCCGTCTTTACTCTTTCTCAATGCCGCGCTTATCCTCTGAGAGCCATATTCAGGATG
>JAHFEP010000349.1:1716-2134 GCA_023248415.1 Nitrospirota bacterium | reverse complement strand
ACCAGATAAAGCAATTTTTTCAATCCTTGAATAAATATAATCCTGCGACCAACTACACTTAATAGAACCTCCAAAATTTTCTAATTTGGGATTATCTTGCATCTCAATAATTTCATCAAGAGTTGGTTGGTGAACAAGCCTAATATATTCATTTACCCCAACTTTTGGGTTATCACACCATTGATATAAAACAGCAACAATGCTACCTTTTTTATGGTCAGCAGCATCTATCAAGATCAACCATAATTTTTCTTCAGGTTCACCTTTTATCATATCATAAAAAATATGTCTGTTATCCTTATCAAAATAAAGAAGTGACCCTAAAATATATTCTCGTATTTTCTCTCTTATATCGGGAACCCTCTGATATGCTTTAGAAAGCGCTTTTACAAGGCGATTATATCTTTCTATATCATAC
>JAHFEP010000349.1:0-1706 GCA_023248415.1 Nitrospirota bacterium | reverse complement strand
TTTGAAGGCATTTCCCTTAAATAAGGATATAAATAACCACGAAAAATGTCATAAAGTGCACAATCATAATATTGTGCTAATAGATTTCCTGCATCTATGGATTCACTCTTATTTTTGCAATCTTCTTCAGGTCTTACATCTCCATTAAGTACTTTAATTGGGTGGTCACAACACCATTCACCTGATAAGGCTTGCTTTGGTAGTATGACACCAATTAATTCAAAGAAAATAATAATAATAAGTATTAACAATATCCATTTATACATTTTTCTGATAGGCTTAAAATCCTATAAAAAGATACATCCAAAAAAACATTAGTAAACAAATATTGTATAAATATACTAACGTCTTCAAATCTAAATTAGCTTATGAGAGGGGATAGGGTCACCCATTTAAAGGGCACCTGTCAAGGGAAAAAACTATCCCCAGGCGAGAAAAAGAATTTTTCTCGCCAATATCTTTGAGTTACCACTACCCTTACCATTGCCGTAGTTTCCTTCTATCTTGGTGTCAGTCTTCACTGCACCAGTCACCCATCAGGATTAAGGCCATTGGTGAAGCAGTTTATCCATTGACCCTTTCTGCCTTACGGCAGACCAGAAAATCTTCGGCTCCTTGCTGTGTCCAAATGGTTTATTACAGATCTCGTGGTTGTTAACCAGCCCCTTTGTGGCTCACAGCACGGGCAGTAAAGATGTTGATAACTCTATATTATTATTGGGTAGGACGGATTACCAATCAGACTTCGTGGTTTTTCCAACCCCATTGCAGGTTCACCGTCCCAGCCAGATCTCTATACAAAACATTTCTCCGGCATAAAGGGAACTCCGTCCCTCATTATATAGTATGCTGCCCTCGCCAGTTTGTGTGAAAGGGCATTATAGGGTACCATCTTGTTTGTCCTCTGCATCTTCCTGTTGTAATATGCCCTGACTTTTGAATCGTATCGCCTTGACAGCTCCGCAGCCTCAGAGAATGCCCATGCAAGGTATTTGTTGCCGCTCTTTTTGTTCCCTTTGCCTTTTATCTTGTCGTTGCTAATCCATTTACTTGAGAGACCTTGCGGCAATATGATACATAGTTGCCTACCCTGGCAAAGCGGCTAATAGGGCCAGTCTCAAGCATAATCGTTAATCCAAGTATCTTCCCTACTCCAGGGATGGTAAGCAGGTAATTGTAGTTATTTTTAAGCTCCATCTTCTTTTCAACAACTGACTCAATGGCTCTAATCTGACGAGTTAAAAAGTCTATTGATTCCTTAGATGTGGCACAACCCTATCCACCTTTAATGCCTTCACATCATTGACCCTGAGCTTGAAACCATTGTTACGGCTGATAATGTTTTGTAAACTTATAATAAGCGAAGTCTTAAGCCTTACCAGATGGCTTCGTTTCCTCAAAAGGTCTCTAATCGGCCTATCCTCTTTTGGATAGATGTAGCCTTCAGGCAATATGCCAAGCCTCAGCATCTCGGAAAGCCAGAAGGCATCATGCTGGTCATCGGCATATTTAAGCCCTGAGTATTTCTGTATCTCTGCAGGATTCGCCAGATGCACCTTGTATCCTTTTGCCATTAACATATCAACAAGCCAATACCAGTTGTAGGTGGATTCAACTACAATGCCAACAATGTCATTCTTATATGGCCTGAGCGTGTCAAGGATGTGTTCTGAATCATTCGGCAGCTTTTTCTTAAAGACCCTCTT
>JAHFEP010000182.1 GCA_023248415.1 Nitrospirota bacterium | reverse complement strand
TATGACACTCCCAGCACTTTCTGTCGCCTTTGTTTATTTTTGATACTAACTGATTGTGGCATCTGATACAGTTCTGCATCACTGTCTCAGAGCCATGCCTCTTGATTCTAATAGGGTCAGGGATTTTATTAAAGGCATACGCATAACCATGATTAAGGCCATCCCTTAATTTGCCTGCGAGCTTTGTAACTACTGTCTGCTGGGGGACATGGCAGTCGCTGCATGCAGCCCAGTTTCTGTGGGCAGAATGTGACCAGTTATTATATTCCTTTCTCATTGTATGACAGGATACACAAAATTCAGGCTTATCATTAAGCAAAAGCGAACCCTTAAATGTTAATGGCAGCAATGGCAAGAACAAGGCTGCGGCAAAACCTAATATGAGTATTAACTTTGAAAATCTTCCGAAGGGTCTTTTCTGAATTAATCCGCGCGGGCTGATTGTAATTTTTCTCATACAGCTATGTAACAGCAATATCCGTGCCAGATACAATCAAGCATGCAAACATCATTAAGTATTTAATTTTCCAATGCTTTTTTAAGATAAGCAACTATTGGATATAAAATTGCGGTTAGAAGGCAATTATGTAGGTATCACATTTTTGTTACTATTATTACAAATTGGTAAGAAATTAATGGCATCTTCTTTATTGTATCTGAATTATGCTATATCAATATTGTATTTTTTTAACTTGTAACCTAATTGCCGCGGGGTTATTCCCAATGTCTTTGCAGCCCTTGCCTGTATTCCGCCGCACATCTTTAATACCTCAGTTATCTTCTGCTTTTCCATCTCTTCAACATTTTTTATTAATGAACTGTTGGCAAAGGCAGAAATTTCACCGCTTTTTGCTGAGGTTAAAATATCGGTTCTGGGCAATGATATATCATCTGGCTGCAATAAAATCTTGTTAGACATAATCACAAGCCGTTCTATATGATTTTCTAATTCACGGACATTGCCGGGCCAGTTGTACTCCATCAATTTTGTGATGGCTGATGGTGATAATTTAATCTTCTTGTTATTCTCCCTGTTAAACCTTTTTATAAAATGAACTATCAGTAATGGGATGTCATCGCGACGTTCTCTTAATGAAGGCATAAAAATCGGCACAACATTCAGCCTGTAATATAAATCCTCTCTAAATATGCCGGCCTCTACAGCCTTTTCTAAATTCTTGTTTGTTGCAGCGATTATTCTGATATTAACGCTTATAGTCTTTGTTCCGCCAAGACGCTCAAATTTTCTTTCCTGCAGAACACGGAGGAGTTTAACCTGCATCTGTAATGATATATCGCCAATCTCATCCAAAAAGATCGAACCTCGGTCTGCAAGCTCAAATCTGCCGATCCTCGGCTGAATCGCCCCTGTAAAGGCGCCTTTTTCATGTCCAAAGAGCTCGCTTTCAAGCAGAGATTCAGGCAAGGCGCCGGAGTTTACCCTTATAAAGGGCATATCAGCCCTTGGGCTGTTATAATGTATTGCCCTTGCAATCAGTTCCTTTCCAGTACCGCTCTCCCCTCTTAAGAGAACAGTTGCATTGCTCTTGCTCACCCTTTCCACTGCATCATAAACAGCAAGCATTTTTTCACTATTGCCGATTACATTCTTTAGCCTGTATTTTGTTTTTAGCTCCTGTTTTAAATAGATATTCTCATCGATTAATTCCTGCCTCTCATTTTCTACTATCTGATTTATCTTGATTGCCTGGCCGATAAGGGAGGCAATAATAGTCAAAAGCCTTACATCCTCCTCAAAGGAAATATTTTCTGAAAAGAGTTTGTCAACGCTCAGTGCGCCGACAACATCATTATGAACCTTAACAGGGACACAGATAAAGGATATATTGCTTTTTTTAATGTCACCGCGGGATCTTGTCTTGTTGAGAAATTTTGGCTCCTTGCCAATATCTGGAATTATCAGGGGCTCGCCTGTCTCAAGCACCTTCCCTGTAATACCCTCTCCAATCTTATACCTCCCCCTCTCCTTCTCCTCCCTGGTAAGGCCGTGTGCAACCTCAATCTTAAGCTCCTTAGTCTCCCTATCTAAAACAGTCAATGTTCCCCGTTTCATCCCCATCTTATTTGCAAGAACATCCATTGTAGAATTTAGGATAGTTTCAAGATTTAAGGACGAGCCGAGCTTTTTAGTAATCTCATAGAGGGTTGTAAGCTCTAATATCTTTTTGTTTAATTCATCAATTGCGTTAATATTCTTAGCCATAAATCATGTAATCCTTAGTAAGGGCACAACACTGCGCAGCACTACATATTTTCAACAACCTTTTTAACATCCTCAATTTTCCAATTTGAGGATATTATCACCTCGCCAATCCTTTTCGGCAGTATAAACTTTATCTTTCCTTCGGAAACCTTTTTATCAAGCTCCATTATCTTTAATGCCTCTTTACTATTTAATCTCTCTATCTCTGTCGGAAGGCCTATCCTGTTCAGAAGCCTCTTTATTCTAAGATAAACATGCACATCACATATATTCATTCGATAGGCCAATTTAGAAGCCATAACCATGCCAATTGCCACTGCCTCGCCATGTTTGTATTTTTTGTAACCTGTAATAGTCTCAATTGCATGGCCAAATGTATGACCAAAATTGAGAATAGCCCTTTTACCAGTAATCTCTTTCTCGTCCTTTTCAACAATCCTTGCCTTGATTTCGCATGACCTTTTTACTATATGCAAAAGCCTGTCCTTTTTTAGAGATAAGATGTCCTCTAAATTTTCTTCCAAATAGTTTAAAAAGCCCTCATCTGCGATAACACCGTATTTTACTATCTCAGCCATGCCAGCACGAAATTCACGCTTTGGAAGGCTCTGCAGCGTATTAATATCTATTAAAACCAATCTCGGCTGATAAAATGCGCCGATTAGATTCTTGCCCTTTTTATGGTCAACCCCTGTTTTGCCGCCAACACTGCTGTCTACCTGTGCAAGAAGGGTTGTTGGCATCTGTATATAGGGAATACCCCTGAGATATGTAGCTGCTGCAAAACCTGTGATATCTCCAATCACTCCCCCGCCCAATGCAATTAAAGAGGAGTTTCTCTCAATTTTATATGAAATAAGTTTGTCATAAATATCAGAGACTGTTTTAAGGTTCTTATATCTTTCTCCGTCTGGTATCAAAATGCTAAAGGGTGCAAAACCTGCTTTCTTAAGATATCCTGTTATCCTTTTACCATAAAGATTATTTATCCTCTGATTTGTAACTATACAGATTTTATCTTTCAGCCCGATATCTTTAATATAATTCCCTGTATCTTTAATACAGTCAGAACAAATAATAATATCATAGCTTCTGTCATCTAATGCAACCTTAATCCTTTCCAATACCCCTCTCCTTTAAAATATTCTTTATCTTCATTATAACCTCATCAGGTGTTAAATCAGAAGTGTCTATAATTATATCAGCCTTTGAATAGGCATCTTCCCTCTTTTTTAAAAGCTCCTCTATTTTAATTAATGGGTTGTCAGCATTTAAGAGCGGCCTGACACCTTTTTCGCTTCTAGTTCGTAATACGATTACATCTGGCCTTGCAGTAAGGCATATAATAATTGAAGAGCATTTTTTAAATATGGCAAGATTTTCCTTGTCAGCAATTGCGCCGCCGCCTGTTGCAATAACTGTATCTTTAGCTTCAGCTATTTCTCTTATTACATCCTTTTCTAATTTCCTGAAATAGGCCTCGCCAAATTCAGAAAAGATTTTACTAACCTTCTTATTACCAGCCTTCTTTTCAATTAGTTCGTCAGTGTCTATAAACTCAAGATTATATTCTTCTGAAAGCCTTTTTCCCACTGTTGTTTTACCTGTACCCATAAAGCCAGTGATAACAATGCTCTTCACTATATTCCCCTGACATATTTCATGTATCCATTATAGTTCCTCTTCATTTCAGATAAACTATCCCCGCCAAATTTTTCTATCATAGCATTTGCTATTTCAAAGGCAACAACTGCCTCGCCAACTACCCCTGCTGCCGGAACTGCACATACATCTGACCTTTCAACAGATGCCTTAAACGGCTTTTTTGTAAAAGCATCAACAGAGTTAAGGGGTTTCATTAAGGTCGGTATAGGCTTCATTGCTGCCCGTATTATAATATCCTCGCCATTCGTCATGCCGCCTTCAAAGCCGCCTGAATTATTCGTCTTCCTGTAAAATCTCTTATCCCTTTTATCATAAAATATCTCATCATGAACATCTGAACCAAACCGTCTTGCAGCCTCAAAACCGACTCCAATCTCTACGCCTTTTATTGCTTGTATACTCATTATTGCATTAGAGAGCCTTGCATTTATCTTTCTGTCCCACTGGGTATGACTGCCAAGGCCAATCGGAGGGTTTGTAACAATTATTTCAAATACACCGCCTAAAGAATCGCCCTCCCTTTTGGCTGAATCAATCCTTTTAATCATCTTTTTTTCGATACTCTTATCAACACACCGCAGCACAGATGCTTCGGCCTTAGTATGTATCTCATCTAATTTTAACCTCATTCTATTTATACCAACGCCGCCAATCTCTATCACATGGCTTATTATCTCTATATTGAATTCTTTTAATAATAACTTGCATACAGCGCCAATTCCCACTCTTATAGCTGTCTCCCGTGCGCTTGCCCTTTCAAGGATATTTCGTATATCATTGTGGCCATATTTAATCAAGCCGGCCAAATCAGCATGTCCAGGCCTTGGCCTTGTCACTGAACTTATGCTTCCCTCGTGTTCTGGTAATGCTGAGAGACCCTTTTCCCAGTTATGCCAATCCCTATTTTTAATAAGCAGGCAGATTGGACTCCCTAATGACCTGCCCCATCTCACGCCAGATAATATCTCAGCCTTATCATTTTCTATTAACATTCTGCTCCCTCGGCCGTAGCCAACCTGTCTTCTAACAAGATTCTTATTTATATATTCCACTAAAATCTTAACACCAGCAGGAAACCCGTCAAGTATCCCAATCAATCCCTGTCCATGAGATTCTCCTGCAGTCAAATACCTTAGCATTCTTCCCCCTTAAATAAAAAAAATGTCCGCATAAGCGGACATTATATGAGAACTCTTTTGATAATTCAATATGTAATTTCAGTCTATAATGCCTCGAATTTTGTGATCGTCGGTGTGATAAAGATTACAAGCTCCTCAGGCTTATCGTAGTCATATTCCTTCTTAAACAGCCAGCCTAAGATAGGAATATTTGAAAGCCACGGAACGCCTTTAACACTGTTATCATTCTTTCTCTTATATATACCGCCAATTACAATTGTATCGCCATTATTTACAAGAACATCTGTCTTTGCTTCTTTAGTAGCTATGGCTGGCGGCTTGCCAGTACCAAAATCAGGTTCATTCTTTTCGACCTTTATAGAAAGCATAATATGATTGTCTGGTGTTACATGCGGTGTAACCTTTAACTGTAAGGCAGCATCTATCCACTCAATTTTTGTACCCTTGTCTGATACAGTCTCATAGGGAACTCTATAACCTGTTTGTATATACGCCTCCTTATTATCCAATGCCAATATCTTTGGATTTGATAAGACCTTTCCCTTGCCTGTTGATTCCATGGCTGATAATTGGAGGTCAAGATTAAATGAACCTGCTAAATTGCTGAACATTAAACCTATTGCACCGCCAGAGCCAGCGCCTACTGCTGCAGGGAGATTAACAAGGAATCCTGTATCATTAACACCCACACCATTTGTAAGGGGTTTATATGTTGTATCAGATGCTTTCTCTTTTGTTCCACCACCGTATAATGTATAAGCTCCTGTCCTTCTGCCGCTCTTTGAGGTAGCCCATCCGCTCTGATCAGCGCCCCACTGCACGCCGAGTTCTCGTGTAAAGGTAGTATCTGCCTCTACAATCCTTGCCTCTATCATAACCTGCGGCACCTTTCTGTCAAGGGTCTTAACAAGTTCTGTCACCTCATCAACAGCCTTTGCAATATCTTTTACAATCACTGCATTGGTCTTATCCTCTACTACAATACTGCCCCTTGGGCTTAGG
>JAHFEP010000181.1:4002-6033 GCA_023248415.1 Nitrospirota bacterium | reverse complement strand
TAATGGCCTCTATCTTTTTTTCATCACCTGTAATCTCAACTGTATATGTTGTTGGTGTAGAGTCTACAACCCTTGCCCTGAATATATCTGCTATCCTCAATGCCTCTGCCCTGTCCTCTGGCTTTGCATTAATCTTGATTAAAGCGGTCTCTCTTAACACATACTCCTTTTCTGTAAGGTCAACAACCTTTATAACATCTATGAGCTTATTGAGCTGTTTTATAATCTGCTCAATTATCTTGTCATCGCCCTTTGTAACAATAGTCATCTGTGATATGCCCGGGTCAAGCGTAGAGCCCACACATATAGTCTCTATATTGAACCCCCTGCCGCTGAACAAACCAGAAACCCTTGAGAGGACGCCGAACTTATTTTCTACCAAAAGAGAGATTATATGCTGCATAGGTTATGCTCCATAATTTTTCTAAAAACAAATTCCAAATCCTAATTGCTTAGAATTTAGGATTTTTATCTTACTGCCCTTAATTTTGCCTCCTGCTTCTTCTTCTCAGGTGCAAATATCATCTGATTTATAGCGCCGCCTGCAGGCACCATCGGAAACACATCCTCTTCCCTGTCAACTACAAAATCCATCAATACAGGCTTCTTTATCTTTATCGCCTCTTTTATTACACCTTCAACATCAGACGGCTTAACTGCGCGGAGCCCAACAGCGCCATAAGCCTCTGCAAGTTTTACAAAGTCAGGGCTTCCTGCAAGATTAACAGATGAGTATCTCTTGTCAAAGAAAAGCTCCTGCCACTGCCTGACCATGCCGAGATACTGATTATTCAATATTGCCACCTTCACAGGCAGGTTATTCAGCACAGCAGTTGCAAGCTCCTGTATGTTCATCTGTATGCTGCCGTCGCCTGCAATGTCAAACACAAGTTTGTCAGGAAATGCCGCCTGTGCGCCGATTGCAGCAGGAAAGCCGTAGCCCATTGTGCCAAGCCCTCCTGATGACAAGAGCGTCCTCGGTTTTTCAAATTTATAGAACTGGGCTGTCCACATCTGATTCTGGCCGACCTCTGTTGTTATTATTGCATCACCTTTTGTAAGCTCGTTTATCTTTTCAACAACAAACTGCGGCTTGATTACATCATCCTGCTCATAGCTTAAAGGCCTTTCTCTTTTCCATTCGTCAATCTGTTTGAGCCATGACTCGCGAATCTTGTCCCATGGCTCTGCCTCAGGGTTTTCCTTAATCGCTTGAATAAGGTCAGCAAGGACAAGCCTTGCATCGCCAACTATTGGCACATCTACATGGATATTTTTTCTTATGGATGTAGGGTCAATATCAATATGAATAATCTTTGCCTCAGGGGCAAATTCTTCTACCTTGCCTGTTACCCTGTCGTCAAACCTTGCGCCAATTGCAATGATTAGGTCCGAATTGTGTATAGCCATGTTTGCTGCATATGTGCCGTGCATACCGAGCATACCGAGTGATAATGCATGTCTGCCGGGAAAACCTCCGAGTCCGAGGAGTGTCATTGTAACAGGTATCTTTGTCAGCTCAGAAAGCTCTTTTAACTCTGCTGATGCATTTGATATAATTACACCGCCGCCTGCATATATAACAGGCTTCTTTGCCTTTGCAATAAACTGGGCGGCCTTTTTTATCTGCCACTTGTTTCCATAATATGTAGGCCGATAGCTCCTTGACTCAACCTTTTCAGGATATTTAAAGTCTGTCTTTGCCTGTGTAACATCTTTTGGCAGGTCAATCAGCACAGGCCCGGGCCTTCCTGTCTTTGCAATATAAAATGCCTCTGCAATAGTATTAGCAAGGTCATTTACATCCTTTACCAGATAGTTGTATTTTGTGCATGGCCTTGTGATGCCAACTATATCTGCCTCCTGAAAGGCATCGTTCCCAATCATCTTTGTTGCAACCTGGCCTGTAATGACAACTATTGGAACTGAATCCATATATGCTGTTGCAATGCCTGTAACAGTATTCGTTGCACCCGGCCCAGATGTTACCAATGCAACGCCTGGTCTTCCTGTTGCACGGGCATAGCCGTC
>JAHFEP010000181.1:0-3902 GCA_023248415.1 Nitrospirota bacterium | reverse complement strand
TGACAACTATTGGAACTGAATCCATATATGCTGTTGCAATGCCTGTAACAGTATTCGTTGCACCCGGCCCAGATGTTACCAATGCAACGCCTGGTCTTCCTGTTGCACGGGCATAGCCGTCAGCCATGTGAGTAGCGCCCTGTTCGTGCCGTGTAAGAATTACCTGTATATTCTTTTCGCTGTAAAGCACATCAAAGATGCCCAACACCACACCGCCGGGATAGCCGAATACGGTCTTTACACCCTCTTTTTTAAGGCTTTCAATAAGTATCTCTGCGCCTGTTTTCTTTGTTGTCATATTTTTAATATTTTACAAAATTTTTTAATATTCGGCAACGCCGACCCTATTTCAAAACTGCCCCTGTGTTAGCAGATGTCACCATCTTTGCATATCTCTGCAAATATCCCCCCCCTATCTTCGGAGGTATTGGCTTCCACTTTGCAAACCTTGCTTTTATCTCGTCAGGGCTTAATCTTAATTCAAGCTTTCTCTTTGGTATATCTATAATAATTGTATCTCCGTCTTTGACAATTGCAATCGGGCCTGCCTCCATTGCCTCTGGTGATACATGGCCAATGCAGGGCCCCTGCGTTCCGCCAGAAAATCTTCCGTCTGTAATCAATGCAACAGAATCTGCCAGGCCCATGCCTGTTATTGTTGCTGTTGGCGCAAGCATCTCCCTCATGCCGGGCCCGCCTTTCGGGCCTTCATATCTGATTACTATTACATCGCCTGATTTTATCTTATTAGCCATAATTGACTTCATTGCAGCATCCTCTGAATCAAAGACCCTTGCCTTGCCTTTGAATCTGAGCATCTTCTCGCTCACTGCTGTCTGCTTTACAACAGCGCCATCAGGCGCAAGATTGCCTTTTAACAGGGCAATGCCGCCCTCTTTATGATATGCCTTATCAAGCGGCCTTATAATGTTTTCATCTACAACCCTTGCCTCCTGTGCAATTTCGTAGATATTTTTGCCGCTAACAGTCATGTTATTTTTTAATTTCGGCCTCAGCCTTTTTAATACCGCCGGGATGCCGCCTGCATATTCCAAGTCCTCAAGATAATACTCGCCTGACGGCAGGAGGCTTGATATATGCGGCGTCTCCCTGCTTATCTTATCAAAAAGTTCAGGGCTTATATTAACACCTGCCTCTTTTGCAATTGCAGGTATGTGAAGAACCGTATTTGTTGAGCCGCCGAGCGCCATATCAACGCGTATGGCATTCTCAAAGGCATTTTTGTTCATAATCTTTTTTGGCAAAATATCCTTTTTAACAAGCTCAACAATCCTCATACCGCTTTCGTATGCAATACGCCTTTTATCAGCAGATACTGCAAGTGCAGTTGCGCAGCCTGTCAAAGACATGCCGAGCGCCTCTGTTACACATGCCATTGTATTTGCAGTATACAGCCCCTGACATGAGCCCGGCCCCGGACAGGCGCACATCTCAAGACTTGATAATTCCTCTTCTGTAATCTCACCCTTTCTGTATCTTCCTATTGCCTCAAATGTGCCGCCGACAAAATTCACCCTCGCCTTTTTATAATGACCAGCGAGCATAGGCCCTGCTGTTACAACAATAGCAGGGATATTCACCCTTGCAGCGCCCATGAGCATGCCGGGTGTAATCTTGTCGCAGTTTGTTAAAAGCACTATGCCGTCAAAGGAGTGGGCATAGGAAATGGTCTCAATTATATCTGCAATAAGCTCCCTTGATGGAAGCGAATAATGCATGCCCCTGTGCCCCATTGCAATGCCGTCGCATATACCGGGAACGCCAAAGAAAAATGGATAGCCTCCTGCAGAATGAACGCCCTTTTCAATGAACCTCTCCATATCCCTCATGCCGATATGGCCTGGTATTATATCTGTATAACTTGTTGCAACAGCTATCAGTGGCTTTTTCAGGTCTTCTCTGCGAATGCCTGTTGCAAAAAGGAGCGCCCTGTGCGGCGCCCGCTCAATCCCCTTTTTTATTACATCGCTTCTCAACGATACCTCCATAAAACCCTTAAAAAATAATTATTTAATTTAGCATAGTGGGTATATTATAGTCAACACAAATTCCTATTCCTTCTCTCATCTAACCTGAATAGGCCTTTACCTTTATCCGCATATCTTAACCCTTCCTTATTAATCATATCCTAAAACACCATATTTTTAAATACCTCTTTTACTCGCCGCCAATTTATCCTTTCTGCGTTATTGTTGGAAAATAATCCGCCTGTCAAGCCCATATAGAAACATCAAAAAGCAAGACTGGCTTTTTCTATAGATTTTAATAGAAATGATATATGGTAATTTTGCATTGACCTTTTTTTACAAGGGGAATATACTTTTTATGCCTGCAATGATGAGGCTATCCTCCTAGCAAGTAAAATGTAAATGAAAACTATTAAAGAAAAAATCTTTTTTATCACTCTCCTGCTGATTGCAGGAATGCTTTTGCCTGCTGTTTCTTTTGCCGATGCTGATAAAATTTTCAAAGAAAACAACAAGGCTGTTGTGGTAGTTGTGGCTTTTGATGATAAAAACAAGCCAATAAGTCAAGGCGGTGGTTTTATTGTAAGGCAGGACGGAGCAATTGTTACAAACTATCATGTTATAAGCAAGGCATCAAACATTGCTGTAAAGGCAGGGAATAAGGTTTTAGAGGTTGAGGGGTTATTTTATATGGTCAATGCAAAGCTGTGAACAATGAAGATTTGACCCTGTGATCCACTGCTTATATGTGTTCTTGTGATTTGAAAAAATAATATTTCGGTCCATTGGAAGTCCTAAAACATTTTGTTCAACTCCTTTTTGATTCTTTAATATTTCTGACATCTTAGCAACCTCCTTTTATTCACAATGAGCAGTTAAATTTAAAATGTTTTTTCTCTATGTTTGCTTTTTCTGTAGCAGTAATACCGCGTACTTTTTAGAGCGCCTTGTGTTGCTAAAGTGCATGCGCCGGCTCTGCGTTGTTTTGCAGATGATCAACGACGCCTTGCCCTAACTCGTTCAATGTATTGTAGTTCGTTGAGCGCAACCTTATTGCCGGGTTCAATCTCAAGCGACTTTTTGAATGAGATGACAGCATCGTCCAGTTTGCCGAGCTCAATCTGCGCGAATCCCATCCCGCGGAGTGCCCCAGCTTGCTCAGTTTTTGCTGAGCTGTCTCTATGTGCCACAGCGAGGGCATAGGCTCTCTTATACGATTCAAGGGCTTCCCGCGGTTTTTTCAGCCCGTTTAGAGCATATCCTTTCTCATTGTGCGGTTGTGGATCGTATGGGGCATAAGATATTACCTTGTCCAAAAATCTGATAGTCTGACCCCACTGCTTTCGTGATGAGGCGATGAATGCCTTAAAATAAAGAGCCTGCGCAAAAGAATAATGCACTAATGTGTATGTGAGCATAGCCTGATGTCCTTGCTTTGCCTCAATCTCATTCAGAAACTGGCGGTAGTCCTCTGCCAACCGAAAGCAAACATAATTACGGCTTCTATTTGCCATTAAGACATCAAATTGTTTAAGCGCATCATCCAGAATAGCCTCTGCTTGAATCAGTTTGTTCTGCTTTATGAGTTCCAGTGCTTGGGACACAAGCGTCTTTTGATCATATCCAATTCCTCCTATAGATATCTGAAGTAAATAGGAATTTACCACACTTTCTGTGTCTGTGTCAGCGTTGGTGTTGTTCTGTGCCTTGACTATTGCCGAACTAAGCAGCATCAGTCCCACCACAACCACAATTTGTAATATTCTATTTTGTATTCCCATTTAATCCTCCTTGTGCCAGTACTGCAAATAATGGGCGAGCGGTAAGCCAATACAGATTGCTTTCACAGCCTCAGGTACAATTAGCTCTAAACAAACGTAGTGGACAAATCTAAACATGTTTGTTAGCGCGAAA
>JAHFEP010000180.1 GCA_023248415.1 Nitrospirota bacterium | reverse complement strand
ATTGTAAGATTGTTGACCTCTTTAATGGCAGGATTATCAGAGCAGATGCAGCAATCTATAAAGACACTATTGCCGGCATCGGTAATTATAAAGGCAAAAAAATCCTGAATGCAAAAGGATACTACCTCATTCCGGGTTTAATTGACGGCCATATCCATCTTGAAAGCGCCATGCTGTCTCCTTCTGAATTTGCAAAATTGTGCATTGCAAATGGCACAACTGCATTAGTGATTGACCCGCATGAGATTGCAAATGTTGCAGGTATTGCAGGCATTAAATATATTCTGAATGCAACAAAAGACCTTCCTTTAGATTTTTATATCATGACGCCTTCATGTGTCCCTGCATCTAATCTTGAGACATACGGGCATAAGATTACTGCGTCTGATATAAGAAATCTTCTAAAATCAGGACGCGTGATTGGCCTGGCAGAGGTAATGGATTTTTCAGATGTTGTTAATGGCAAGGAAGCGATATTAAAAAAAATCGCAGCAGCAGGGGACAGGATAATAGACGGCCATGCGCCGCTTTTATCCGGCAAAGGTCTTTCAGCATACATCGCAGCAGGGCCTGCTTCAGACCATGAGGCAACGAATATCAATGAGGGAATAGAAAAGCTAAGCTTTGGTATGCACCTGATGATAAGAGAAGGGAGTATTGCAAAGGATTTAAAGAACCTTATTCCGTTTGTTAATAAACATTCTTTAAGCAATATCTCCTTTGTGTCAGATGACCTTCTGCCGACAGAATTAATAAAAGAAGGGCATATAAACAGGATATTAAGAAAGGCTGTGAGCCTCGGCCTTGACCCTATTATGGCAATAAGGATGGCAACATTGAATACAGCAAGATATTTTAATCTTAAAAGGATTGGCGCTATTGCACCGGGATACAAGGCAGATATGGTTCTGGTAAAAGATTTAAAAGGTTTTAAGATTCATACTGTAATCAAGGATGGCGTGGTTGCATATAAAGATGGGGAATATAAGATTAACCTTAAAAAACTACCACCTCCCTTTAATATAATTAATTCTGTTAAGGCAATGCCTGTTGAGGAAATAGATTTATTGGTTAAGGCAAAGGATAACATTGATGTAATCGGCTTGATACCAAATGAGATTTTAACAAGGTGGCTGAAGTTGAAACCAAAGGTAAAAAACGGAATGGCTGTGTCTGATGCAAAAAGGGATATACTAAAAGTAACTGTTGTAGACAGGCATAAGGCATCCGGCAATGTGGGCTGCGGTTTTGTAAAAGGCATTGGATTAAAGAGGGGCGCTATTGCATCAAGCGTTGCACACGATTCTCACAATATTATCTCTGTTGCTGAAAATGATAAAGATATGGTTATAGCAATTAACCGTATAATTGCCATAAAAGGCGGGTTGGTCATTGCACAGAATGGCAGGATATTAGGCGAGCTTCCGCTTTCAATTGCAGGCCTGATGTCTGATAAAAGCGCAGGGTCTGTGGCAGACAGTCTTGATAATCTGGAGAAGATTGCAAAGAGGCTTGGAGCAAAGGCTGAACATCCATTTATAACATTATCATTTTTGTCTCTGCCAGTTATTCCAGAGTTGAGGGTAACAGACCTTGGTATTGTTGATGTAATGAAAGGGAGGATTATATCTTGAGGGCAATTGTTTTATCAAGCGGCGGCATTGATTCCACAACTGCAATGGCAATTGCAAAAGCAGAGGGCTACGAAATTTACTCCCTGAGCTTTAATTATGGCCAGAGACATAAGATTGAACTTGAAATGGCAAAGAGGATAGCCGAATACTTTGGCGTTGTTAAGCATATTATTATAGACATAGACCTGAGAAAATTCGGCGGCTCTGCATTAACAGCAGATATAGATGTGCCAAAGGACAGGCAAATAGAAGAGATGACAAAGGAGATTCCAATTACTTATGTCCCTGCGAGAAACACCATATTCCTCTCCTTTGCACTTGCATGGGCAGAGGTATTAAATGCGGATGCAATCTTCATTGGCGTAAATGCGCTTGACTACAGCGGCTATCCTGATTGTCGTCCTGAATATATAAAGGCGTTTGAGGAGATGGCAAACTTAGCAACCAAAGCAGCAGTAGAAGGGAAAACGAGGTTTAAAATAAAAACACCATTAATCAATATGACAAAGGCAGGGATAATCAAAAAGGGCAAAGAACTTGGTGTTGACTTCAGCCTTACATCATCGTGCTATGACCCTTTGCCTGACGGAACACACTGCGGCAGGTGCGATAGCTGTTTATTGAGGAAGAAAGGGTTTAAAGAGGCAGGGATTAAAGACCCGACAAGATATAAAGAGTAGTGGCGAGGCGGCGACTTGCCACTACTTTTTGGTTTTTGCTGTGAGATACTTAATTACTGCCTTTTTTGCCTTGCCCTTTGTAATTTCATCATCAATGGGTTTTATTACCTCGTCTGCGAATGTGAGGTCATTTTTTGTTAAAGGCCTGAACTCGCCTTTGTTTTTAGAATCTTCTTCTGACGGTGTTTCAACCTCTTTTGTAATATCACCTATCTGGAATCTTATATCTTTTATTATCTGTCTTTTAGCAGCGTCATTAATATTTTTTATTATATCCTCCTTTAAAAACATAAGCTGCTGCATCCATGCAGGACTATCCACATAAACAAGGAGTTTTCTATAGCTTACAGCATCAGGCTTTGTATGTGCTGAAATCCTTTCTCCAACAAGCTTAGCCCAGTTTTTATTGATAGTCTGCTCAACTATCTTTATCTCCAAATTAAATTTTTTTGCTATCTTTAACAAGACATTAGAGATTTTTATAAGCTGTCTTTCTTTTGGCATTACCTATCCTTTATACGGTTCTTGAGTCCTGATGAAACTGCTATATTGCCTTTTGCGTCAATTATTATTCCTTCCACATCAGGAAGCCTTTCTATTAATTTCATTCCCTTTTCAGGACCCATTACAAATATGCCTGTTGAGAGTCCATCTGTTGCAGTTGCCTCTTTAGCAACAACAGTAACACTCTGGCATTTAGCCGCTGGTTCGCCAGTATTCGGGTCTATTATGTGGTGGTACCTTTTTCCATCCTTTATAAAAAACCTTTCATAATCGCCTGATGTTGATACTGCCTCGTCCTCAAGGTCAATTATACCTATGAACGCATCCTTTTTCCTTGGATGCTGTATGCCAATGCGCCACTTGCCTCCATCCGCCTTCTTGCCAAAGGCATTAATATCGCCTGCAACTGCAACAATGCCTGAAGCAATCCCGTTCTTTTTCAAAACAGCTTCTGCCCTGTCAGAGGCATAGCCTTTGGCAATGCCGCCCAAGTCAATAGCCATGCCCTTCTTTCTAAGGAAAACAGCGCCCTTTTTCTCATCAACAGCTATATCCTTATAATTTATTATCTCCTTTGCCCTTCTTATCTCATCATTGTCTGGGATATTTCCTCCCTCTGCAACCTTCCATAGTTTTATTAAAGGCCCGACAGCGATATTGAATCCGCCATCTGTCATGTCTGCATATTCTATTGCCCTTTTAATAAGCCTTATTAATTCTTTATCAACCTTTACTGCCTTTTTCCCTGCAGAAGAGTTTATCCTTGAGAGCTGGCTCTCAGGGATATATGTGCTCATCATCTCTTCAATCCGTTTTATCTCTGCAAAGGCTTCATCTATTGCCTTATCAGCAATCTTCTCATCAGCAGAAGCAACAGTAATCTCCATCTCTGTGCCCATGAGGCTTTTGGATTTTTTGAAGATGCCTTCGCCTGCCTCAGATATTCCTGTGGAGATTATACAGATAAACAATATTATCTGAAATATTTTTACCATAATAGTTTTTCGTAATAAGGGTTCAAGGGGTCCAGGATTCAAGTGCAGAATTAAAATGTTTATTGATTATTAACTTGAACCCATGAACCCTCGAATCCTTGAATCCTTTATTTTTTAAAACGGCATATAATATCCGACCTGTATTATATTAGCATGAAGACCTGTTGTCTGGATATATCTTTCGTAATTAATGTCAACCCTTGCCTCTCTAAAACCCTTGTTCTTTCTGAACCATGCTATCCCTTTTAGTCCGTAGTCAAACTTTATCCCAAAGAGGTTTGCAGTAAAGGCGCTTAGTTTATCATCTGAGGTAATATATTCCTCTAATACAGCATAACTCTCTTTATAAAAATATGCAGAGTCCTGATTATAATATCTGTATCTTAAGCGAAGGATGAGGTTGTCAGTTAAATAATGAAAGAACTTTGTGTCAACAGTATGGGCATTTATCTTCCATGAGTCATAATAATATCTGTAATCAAGCTGAATAGACGACTGATAAGGCAGGTATTGATTCAGCCTTGCAATAAGCGCATGTCTCTTTCTATCCTCTGGAAGCGCCTCATCATATCTTGTTCCAGCAATAGATACTGTCTTGTAAGGATTCGCCTGATAGCCTTTTATCTGTGAATATTCATAGCCCATTAATGCAACTGTTTTTGGTGTGATTACCTGTGCAATGGATGCAGAGAATGAATTAACATATTTATTTCTGTCCCAGTCCTTTGTGTTTGGACTTATCCTGTCCCAGTTTCTTGTGTAGCCTCCTGCAATTGTTGTGTTCCTTTGAAAAAGGTCTTGTGATATATTAAGGTTTAATGTGTGGGAGGTATAATCGCTCTCATTGCTAAAGTCATAGCCTAAGCCTAAAGTGGTCGGATTATTCACCCCTGCCTTGTGACTGATGGCAGCGCCATATTCATATCTATGCTCAGCAACAGTTGCGCCTGTTACTGCATCTACATTACTCCTCTTTGTTGCGCCTGTTATTGCATCAAGATTATATTTTAATGAGAGATTTGTATTTAAAGAAAGGTCTTTCTTTAATACAAACATGGGCGAATCAACACGCACACCCCTGCTATCCTCAAAATAGGAGTATTTAAAAGTAAAGCTGTCTTCGGAAAGGGAGTCTGAAACAGGTAATGCGAGTAGAGAGAAAATTAGCAATATAGTTAATTTCGCATATTTGAGCTTCTGGCTACTGACTCCTGACTTCTGACTTCTTGCACGATTCATCTCAATTGCATCCGCACCCGCCGCCAGGTCCGCCATAGCCACCTGCTGCACCCTCCCTTGCTGGAAACATGTGCTGACCCCATGCAAGCTCTTCCTTATCAGCATCAAACTGCATTATCTTATCTGCAAGATGCTCCTTTTCCCATGCCTTTACAGAGGCACAGGAAGAAAGGAATAAAAGCAGGAATATTGATGCAAGAAATATTTTCATAAGGCATGCTCTTAAAGCACTGTATCGTCCCTGAACTTTCCCTTGAGGGGTTTAAGCTCCTTAAACTCGGGTTTATTTCTTGTCCCCGTGTTTATTAAAAGATAAACTCCAGTCTTATCATTACCAGTATTAGCAACAAGAAGGTTTGTTTTGCCATCATCGTTCCAGTCTAATGCAATAACTGATGTTGTGCCCGGGAGTTTCAGCTCCTCGTTATTTACCTGAAGAACCTGTGCATTGCCAAACTTAGGAAACTTTATATCTCCTTCATTAATAAAGATATATATTTTGCCATCCGATGAACCACATATAACATCAAATTTTCCATCACCATTCCAATCAATTATAAACGGTCTTGCGTAACCAGCGACTCTGATTGACGTCTTTATTTCATCATCTAAAAATCGTGGATAAGAGTCATTGCCCCTGTTAAGGAAAACAAAGACTTTACCGCTTGAATTGCCTACCAATAGGTCCTTTTTGCCATCAGCATTCCAGTCTACCGTCACTGGAGAGGATGCAGAGCCCACATCAAGGTCGCCGTCATTTAGTTTTATCTCATCTGCAAATACCGGATTGAAATTTTCTCCCTTATTAATAAAAACAGAGACATCTCCAGCCCTTGCGCCTACAATGATATCCTTTTTACCGTCATTATTCCAGTCAACTATAAAGGGCTTAGAATACTTGTTTACCTTCACACCAAAAATTTCTATTGCCTTATCAAATACTGGTTCTTGATTTGTCCCTGTATTAAGATAAACATAAATGCGGCCGCTGTCTGAGCCT
>JAHFEP010000179.1 GCA_023248415.1 Nitrospirota bacterium | reverse complement strand
CCTCCTAATATCTTTTTAAAATAAAGGCCAATAAGATATGTAACAATAGCCATCAGACCAATAATTAAAGTAGAGTTAAATTTGAAAAAAAATATTAAAGCTAATGCTGTAAATATTGTTGCTATCCCAACTTGCCTTCCCTTTACACCCTCTACAAATGCCTTTCCCATGCCATCCTGCCTTGCATAAGAAAGCATATTTGTAAAAGGCACCTGAAGCCACCTGCTAATCATTGGCATTGCTATCAGCGCAAGATTCTTAGAAGCAGGCGGCACGGAATTTAAACTTATATATTTTATCATAAGCAGCATAACAACACCAACAACACCAAGTGCGCCAACCCTATGGTCGCGCATTATATGCAGGATATCCTCTTTTGTCTTTCCTCCTGCAAGGCCGTCAATTGTATCAACAAATCCGTCTATATGAAGGCCTCGTGTTAATAAAATAAGCTCACCAATAAGAATTGCATCTACTATTGACGCTGGCAATATCTTCAGAAGGAGAATATTAGAAATTGCAAGAATAATACCTAATAAAAGACCCACCAATGGGAAAAAAGCCATTGAACTTGCAAGCTCCTCTGGCTTTACTGCTTTATTTCTGGTAAGCGGGATTATTGTGAGAAACTCCCATGCTAATATAAATCCTCTCATCTATTGCACCGAGGTTGAGACGCCTGCGTCTCCAAAGGTTGCCATCTCTGTTAATATCTTTACACCGCATTCAATTAAACCTATGCCGAGTGCAGCGCCTGTGCCTTCACCGAGCCTGAGATTTAAGTCAACGAACGGCCTCTGGCCAATTATATCCAGCATTGCCTGATGCCCTGCTTCTACTGACTTATGCGCCATAAAAATATAATCCTTTATCTTTGGCTCAATTTGAGTTGCAATGAGTGCGCCTGCAGAGGATATAAAACCGTCAACTACAACAGGTATCCTGTTCGCAGCGCCGCCGATAATAAGACCTGCAATGCCTGCAATCTCATATCCACCGAGTTTTGATAAGACATCCATCGGATCATTTTTGTCAGGTTTGTTAATCTCAATTGCCTTCTTTATTACAGCAACCTTATTATTAAAAGAGCTGTCATTAATCCCTGTCCCTTTTCCTGTTACATTTTCAACAGGTTTGCCGCTGATTGCAGCAACTATAGCAGAAGAAGGTGTAGTATTTGCTATACCCATATCGCCTGTGCCAAATATATCATAACCC
This sequence comes from Nitrospirota bacterium, assembly GCA_023248415.1. Classification (GTDB taxonomy): domain Bacteria; phylum Nitrospirota; class CAKKRA01; order 9FT-COMBO-42-15; family 9FT-COMBO-42-15; genus 9FT-COMBO-42-15. The sequence goes on along the minus strand of JAHFEP010000179.1, from coordinate 4,837 downwards.
TTTTTAGCATATTCATTGGCAAGTTCAATCCCAACCTCTAATGCTTTAATTGCATCGTCCTTGCTCATTGCAGGACCTCTTGCAATATTTTTTGTCCCCTTGTTAACCTTCTTCTTTATAAGACCAGCAGCATCTGTAAAGTCGTGGTCTACACCAATATCCACAACCACAACATCAGCGCCTGCATGCCTTGCAATAACATTTATCCCAGCTCCGCCGCGAAGAAAATTAAAGACCATCTGCGGCGTAACCTCTTTTGGAAATGCAGAAACACCCTCATCTGCAACACCATGGTCGCCTGCAAAGGTGAATATAGCCTTCTTTTTTAATTTCGGCTCAAGGGTGTTTTTTATAAGGCAGTATCTCATGGCAAACTCCTCAAGTCTGCCAAGACTCCCCTGCGGCTTTGTTAAATTATCAAGCTTTGCCTGAATCTTTTGTGTTAATGAGCTGTCGATAGGCTTAATCTTTGATAGTGTTTCTTGAAATAGAGACATAAAATAAAACCTCCTTTTTAAAAATGGGTTCAAGGATTCGTGGATTCAAGGGTTCCAGTGCTTTTCACTTGACCACTTGAACCCTTATTTCACCCTCATTGGTATTCCACTTACCATAAAATAGACCTCATCTGCTGCTTCCGCAATCTTCTGGTTTGCCATTCCAGCAATATCCCTGAACTGCCTTGCCAATTTATTATCAGGAACAATCCCAAGGCCAACCTCATTTGAGACAATAATAATATTTGCTTTTGGCTTCTTACACGCTGTGATAAGCTCTTTAATAGCCTTTCTGACCCCTGGCCCCTGACCCCTAACCCCTGCTTTTTTGTGCATCAGATTTGAAATCCACAAGGTCAAACAATCAAGTAATATCACATCATATCTTTTGTTTCTCTTGATGACATCAGCAATCTTTATTGGCTCTTCAAAGGTATCCCAGTTATTGCCCCGCTCTTTTTTATGTTTTTTAATACGCTCTGTCATTTCATCATCCAATGCCTCTGCTGTTGCAATATACAATCTTTTGCCCTTGATTAACTCAGCAAGCTTTAATGCAAAATCACTCTTTCCGCTCCTTGCACCGCCAGTTATAAAAAAAAGGCGTGAACGAAACGGAGAAGCGGCGAATCGGTGAAACGGAGAATGTATTTCCCCGTTTCCCCCTTTCCCCGTTTCCCCCTTTCCTTTTTGACTTCTACCTTTAGCTTTTTGCCTTTTAATACTCAATCCCCTTCCTCGCCTTTATCCCTTTCTTAAACGGATGCTTTATAGCCTTCATTTCTGTAACATAATCTGCCATTTCTATTAATTCATCTGAAGCGCCTCTCCCTGTTAGAACTATCTCAACACCCTTTGGCCTTTTTCTGATAATATCCATTAACTCATTAACATCAGCCCATCCCTGAACAATAAGGTTGTTAATTTCGTCGAGGATAACTAAATCATATTTATCTGATTTAATCTTTTCATCTATCAGCTTTAATGCGTCCTTAGCCGCATTTATAAGTCCCTTTTTTGTGTCTCCTTTCTTAAAGAATATCGGATGCCTCTGGTCAAACCTGATTACCTCAATATTCTTTTTAAGCCCTTTGAAAATCTTTATTTCACCAGATTCTTCGCCGCCTTTTAAGAACTGAACAAAAAGGACTTTAAGAGCGTTGCCAGCAGCCCTCACAGCAAGACCAATAGCAGCAGTGGTTTTGCCTTTTCCTTCGCCGGTGTAGATATGAATCAGACCCAGTTTCTCTTTCATCTTAACCTCTCAGCCATTCCTTCCGTCATTCCGCACTTGATGCGGAATCCAGTCCTTCGACAAGCTCAGGATGAACGGATACTTGTCGCCGCTCATGGTGAGCCTGTCGAACCATGGATTCCTGCTGGAGCTTAACCCGTACTTTGATACGGGGCAGGAATGACAGTAAGAGTAATTAAACAAAAAGCCCCCAACCTTCTCATAGAAGATTGGGGGCTATATTTTCAAAAAAAATATCGCTCCCCTCCCCCTCGGAAGGTGATTATCAAATAGGTCTCCTGACTTCGGGTCATCCTACTTCCTGCGCCTTCCCACCCTCACACCTATACATAGGTGTGAGGGCAGTGGCATTAAACAGGTTTCGTCGCCGTTACAGTTGCGGGGCAGTGATGGAATTGCCTGTTATGGCTCACCATCTTCCCTATAGTATATTAAATTTTAGAGTCCTTACTTTAGAAGGTTACAAGTTATAAGTTATTCGTAAAATTTTGTATATCAAAATTTTCTTGGAGCGGGCGACGGGATTCGAACCCGCGACACCAAGCTTGGGAAGCTTGTACTCTACCAGCTGAGCTACGCCCGCACAGGAATGCTTCGCCTAAAGGCAAAACATTCACTTATAATTAATAACTATTAACTTATAATCAGCTTAAGAAATTCACCACAACAGATCCTTAATATTGCATTATATACATCAGCATGAAAACTTGTCAACCACTAAATTTTAAGTGGTCTTCACACCTTTTAATGGAAACCTTACTGTAAATGTAGAGCCCTCTCCGACTTTGCTTGATACCTCAACCTCTCCATTATGAGAATCTACAATATATTTTACTATAAAAAGGCCCAATCCTGTTCCTTCTATCCTTCCGCTGCCTTTTGCCCTTTTGTATTTATTAAAAAGTCCTGGAATATCTTCCTGAGAGATGCCTATGCCAGTATCAGTGATGGAAATTTCTGCATACCTTTTATGCCTTGCTTTTCCGCTATCTGTTATTTTACCTTTTACCTTAATCTCACCGCTGTCAGGCGTATATTTGATGGCATTGCTTAATAGATTAATAAATACCCTGTCAAGATAAATCTCATCACCCATTACCTCCGGAAATGATTTTGGAATATCTGTCTTTATATCAATCATCTTCTTTGCTGCCTGCAGCCGCATCAGCTTAATAATATTATTCAACACCACATCTACCTTTACAGGCTTTATTTCAAGTTCCAGCCTGCCTGCCTCAATTAACGCAGATGTAAGGCAGTTATCAACCAGTGATGATATCTTCCTGCCGCTTGAATATATGCTCCTTAATGGTTCAATAATCTTTTCATCAATGGCGCCGAATTTTCCTTCCATCACCATTGTTGATAATCCGAGCAGGATTGAGAGAGGAGACTTTATATCATGCGTGAGCATATACATGAAATCAAGCTTCATCTGGTCTAACTCTTTTTTTGCAGTAACATCCCTGCTGATGCCAACCGTGCCTATCAATTTGCCTGAATCATCCTTTAGCTGTGAAATTGTCAGGCTTACCTGAAGAATTCTACCGCTCTTTGTTATAAATCTTGTTTCATAGTTATTTATCTTGCCTTTCTTATTAACAATGTCTAATATATCTTTTCTTTCATTTTTATCTATATAAAATTCATCTGCCGGCCTTCCTATAACCTCTTCTTTCTTATACTCTAATATCTCCTCTGCAGCCTTATTAAATTCAACAACAGCTCCATTTAAATCAGTCGTAATAACAATATCAGCAGAATACTCCAAAATGTTTCTTAGATAATTCTTTGTCTCTTCTAATTCCTTTCTTTGAAGCTGAAGCTCATTTGTGCTATTCTCAAGTTCTGCTGCCATCCTGTTTATAGAATTGGCAAGCTGACCTACTTCATCCTTTGTCTCTACTTCAATCCTGTAGTTCAAACTTCCCTGTCCTATAAGCTCAATCCCTTTTTGAAGCTGCATCAGAGGCTTTACAATCTGTCTTGCCCGAGACAGGGCAACAAACGCAAGAACACCGATTAAGCTAATGCCAATTAAAGAAACCTTCCAGAGAAGCTCCATAATCGGTGTATATACCTCTGATAGATCCTGCCTTACTGATATATACCAGCTCTTACCGCCAAAACTTGCTGGAGAAAAACTGCTATTGCCTTCAACTGGCGCAAAACCGATTATTGATTTAATCCTATGTTCGTCCTCATCTATAGTCCAACCTGGTTCTGTTATTGATATCTTGCTTATAAGCTGTTCGTTCATTTTCCAGCTCAATGGCGGAGAGATTGGGTCAATTATAACCATGCCATCAGAGGAAATTAGGTCTGAGTGGCCTGTTTTTCCAATCTGGATATTCATTACTCCGCTAAAGAGGTGCCGAATATCTGTAACAATCTTGATTATGCCTATAACCTTCTTATTTGATTTATCCATAATAGGAAGGCAGAAATTTAGCGCAAATACTTTAGCGCTTTCATCGTAATTCACATCACTTAGATAAATACCTCCCCTTCCATTGTTGTATGACTCTTCCCACCACTTTTCATCTGCCTGAAAATAATCTGTTGTTTTATTTGTAGCAGCAATAAGGGCGCCCTTTACATCAGTAATAAATATCTCTGCATATTCTTCTTTTTCTAACTTTTTATATTCCTTAAGATATGCTGACAGCTCATTAGTCAGAATATCTTTCAAAATAGGATTCCTCTCGCTAAGCTGCGGCCAGATTTTCTCTATCCTGTTTATCTCTTTTATTATTTCTTCATTACTGTTTTCGGCATACCTCTGATTTGCTGTCTCAATATATTGCCTTACAAAAGGCGATATAGTGAGGCTCCTGGCTTCGTCTATCTCCTTTTCAATTATTCGCTTGACATGCGCTGACTCCTTTTTGGCAATCTCCTGAAAACTATTGCCAATTGAATTTTTCAGAAGATTTATGCCGCCAAAATAAGTAAGAGTTACACCAACGATACCGGGTAAAAGACCAATCGTAACAGCAAGAAGAATTATCTTGCCCTGTATCCCTTTAAACAAACTTCCCCCTCCAAATATTTTTTAATTAAAAGCAGGATAATCGGCAGTATT
>JAHFEP010000348.1 GCA_023248415.1 Nitrospirota bacterium | reverse complement strand
TCCTTAACCCCGCTAATATTATCTTCTGCTTCTCTTCTGCACTCCATTTGCCTTTCCTCATCTCTTCCTCCTTCTGGAGGACTAACTTATCAGTTGTTCCGAATTTTGTCAAACCCGACAATAGGTAATTAGGTAAGACTCACGCTACCTAATTAACCCAATCAACCTAATCAACGATTAGGTTATATATTAACATGACTAAAAGATTTTTAAAAGATTTTTTTGTTGAAGAATGGCATTATTTGGATTGATTAATAGAACGATTTTATGTTATTGTTTAATAAAAATATAATTATTAAGGAGGTATTTGAAAATGGCTATCCGACAAAAGCGGGTGATGTATATCGTATTCATAGGTATGCTTTTAACTTTTTCAGGCTGCGGATATAATACAATGCAGGCAAATGAAGAGGCTGTGAAGGCAACGTGGGGTGATGTTGAGGCAGCATATCAGAGGAGAAACGATTTAATCCCTAATCTTGTGGAGGTGGTGAAGGGATATGCAAAGCATGAGAGAGAGACCCTTATAGCAGTGACAGAGGCAAGGGCAAAGGTCGGCGCTATACAGATATCCACGAGCATGCTCGAAGACCCAAAGGCTTTTGCCAAGTTTCAGGAGGCACAGGGCACGATGAGCAGCGCACTCTCAAGGCTTATGGTTGTGATAGAAAAATATCCTGACCTTAAGGCAAACCAGAGCTTTCAGGATTTCCAGCATCAGCTTGAAGGCACTGAAAACAGGATAAATGTTGCACGGACACGTTATAACAAGGCTGTGGAGGTATTCAATACCTCAATCAGGGTGTTTCCAAATAATACTACAAACAGTCTTTTGCTGCACCTGAAACTGAAAGAGCCATTCAAGGCTGAGGCAGGTGCGGAAAAGGTGCCAAAGGTGAAATTCCAATAAATGAATAAATTTTTAATATCATTTATTATCTTTTTGACTTTATTTCTGCCGCGTTCAGCTAAAGCCCTTGATGTCCCAAAACTTCAAGGCTATGTAAATGATTATGCCGGCATGATATCTCCTTCTGCAAAGGCTGAGCTTGAAAAAGAATTAAAGGCATTTGAACAAACAGATTCAATACAAATCGTTATTCTAAGCATCCCTTCCCTTGAAGGGGAAGCGCTTGAGGATTTCAGCATAAAGGTTGCGCAAACATGGAAGATAGGCCATAAGAACAAGGACAGCGGCATAATTCTTCTTGCTTCTAAAAAGGAAAGGAAGATGCGTATTGAGGTAGGCAGGGGGCTTGAAGGCAGGGTTACAGATTTAATGGCAGGAAGGATTATAGACCTTGTCATAAAGCCGAGATTTAAAAGAGGAGACTTTGACGGAGGTTTTATTGCAGGTATCTCTTCATTAATTGATGCAACACGTGGAGAGTTCAAGGCTGATGGAAATCGTCTGCCAGAGAAACACAAAGATTTTACACCCCTTTTTACCCTTCTCATATTTTGCGGGATTATCCTGATTGCTCTCGGAAGCATCTCGCGTATCTTGAGCAGTGTTGCAGGCGCAATCGGCTTGCCAGCAATTGCTTATCTGACATTATTTTCTCTTGGGTTTGGGGCATTAATCATTCTTGCTGTTTTAGGTTTGTTTGCAGGGCTGTTTCTCCCCTTACTTTTTTCTTCTGGCAGATATTACAGTGGGAGGGGTTACGGGTCTGGTGGAGGTTTTTGGGGAAGCAGCGGTTCTGGTTCAGGGAGCAGTAACTTCGGTGGAGGTTTTAGCGGCGGAGGCGGTAACTTTGGCGGCGGCGGAGCCTCAGGAGACTGGTGATGAGACATAAGTCAAAGGCAGATAAATTTTTTACTGATGAAGAAAAAATCAGGATAAAAGAAACAACCCGTAATGTTGAATCCCGAACAATGGGTGAAATAGCAGTCATGGTGGTTGACAGCAGTGGCCAATATTTAGATGCAGAAATAATTGGAGGGCTAATCTTCGGAAGCCTTTTATCGCTGTTTTTGACTGTATTATATTTTAATTCAACAGTGTGGTCGTATATCCCTCTGTCTTTTCTTTTCTTTTTTCCTTCAAGATTTATAGTTAGAAAGACACCCTTGATTAAAGCAATGTTTATAGGAGCTGTTAGAAAGAACCATACAGTAAGGGAAAGGGCTGTAAGGGCGTTTTATGAGAAAGGGCT
>JAHFEP010000347.1 GCA_023248415.1 Nitrospirota bacterium | reverse complement strand
TCTGGATAGCAAGGATGTTCCCAACTTACAAGCCGAATACTGTATTAATCTCAAATGGCTATGCAGCAATGGGCATTGCCCTGCCGGGAGCAATTGCTGCAAAGCTTGTCCATCCTGATACAAATGTAGTTGCTGTTGTTGGCGACGGCGGCTTTTTGATGACATCATGCGAGCTTGAAACAGCAAAGAGGCTTGGACTTGGGATTGTAATTGTTGTGTGGGTGGACAACAGCTACGGCCTTATAGAATGGAAGCAAAAGGACCTATTTGGCAAGGCATTTGGCGTATATTTTAAAAATCCTGATTTTGTAAAATATGCAGAGTCCTTTGGCATAAAGGGTTATAAGATTAACAAGGCAGGCGACTTTCTTCCTCTCCTTAAACAGTCATTGGGCACAAAAGAGCCTGTGCTGATAGAGATTCCAATTGACTATTCAGAAAATCTGAAGCTCACAGAAAAGCTCGGGAAGATAACATGTCCGATATAAAAGCAAATCATTTTTCGCCTTCCTGTTTAATGGCTCTAATAATTTTTATTTTTAGGGCAGGTAAAGATTTTTTAATGGTTCCGTATTACCGCATCCATAATCATATTGTTAGTGCGAAATCCCTTAAAATCAATATTCTTGGTGTATTTTTCTATTTTTAGTATTGAATCAAGAATATCCTGTAAAAACAGCCGGTAGTCCCGTTCAGACATAAACTACCTCATTTAATATTTTGTCTTTTATCAAAGGCTTCAAAGCCCTTTTGGTTGCAAGGTCAACCTTTATTTCCAGTAAACTTTCAAGATACTCTTCCAAATCAAGAAATTCAAAAAAATCTACAGTCTCCTTAAACTCTACCAGAATATCAATATCACTTTTCTTTTTCTGCTCCCCTCTGACAAAAGAACCAAATACCCCTATGTTTTTAACCTTGTATTTAGCCTCTAATTCTTTTCTGTGTTTTGATAAAAGATTTTTTATTTCTTTTATAGTTTTCATTTTTTACCCCGTTATATATATTAGGTTTATTCTAATTTTACACGGCATTTGAAGGGAAAGCAAGGGGTTGAGCAATTTCAAAATTTAACCCTTGCCCTTGTAGATACGAGCCTATTGGAATATATATTATGTTTTAATTCTTCTGCATCAATAAGCCTTTTCCAAGCGCCAGAGGTTCTCTTTAATGCCCTTATGGTCTTTTCTTTTTCCTTGCTTTTTAAATGGTCAATATATTCAAGCACCTCTTTTTTATCTTCTTCTGGTAATTCTTTCAGCTTGTCTATGATTTTATTTTCTATTGCCTTTGCAGATAACATATTTATATCTCCTGTTTTTATATTCTATTGTAATTCATAAATCTTCTATGGTCAATAATTTTGTGTTTTGTGGACGGTTATTTTGTAAACGGCACAAGGCGGTAAAGGAAGCCGCCCTTTGAAACCTCTGCGATACCTTCGTTTTCTTTTTTAAATTTTCTTAATTCCTCTTTTGTTGGGATGTATTTCTCAAAGTGATATGGAATATCTTCAATATAAAGCGTGTGGCCATACATATGCTCGCCAATCCTTTCGCTCTTAGGATGATAAGGCCCTTCCATGCCAATTATGAAGCTTTCATGCGTTTCAGAGTCTTTAATTTCTATAAGATGCGGTTTCATAGCCCCTCCTATTAGGTTTTTCTCATAATATATTATTAACAAAAATCTATGGAATTATAATCATCATCGGTCAAGCCGTAGCTTTTCAGCATTTCAATGTTATCTAATAATGCCGCCCTCTCTTGATGATAATTCTCAGGATGGTAGTCTATAATAGAATCACTATAACTATCAAGCAATGCCTCAATATTTTCCTTTTTCATTTTGTTGATTTTTAAATTGGGACAAAATTCTTCAATAGCCTCTAAAAGATTTTCCATAGCCTCTTCCGCCGTGATTTGAAGAACTGGCTCATCAGGCTTTATCCCTGCCCTTTTTAATAAAGTTGAAGGTTTCATTTGTTTTTACCTCCTTAATAAGTCCATAGGTTAGTGAATCTTATTAATGATAATAATTTGAATTTTTATATATGCTTTAAATCAAAAGCAAGTAAATATCAGGCTTTTAGTCAACATTCAACCCCATAATTCTATTAACTCTGTTTGGATATTATATCCCAATTTGGTATATTCTAATATAGGATATATTATAT
>JAHFEP010000178.1 GCA_023248415.1 Nitrospirota bacterium | reverse complement strand
ACTTTGATACTAATTTAAAGGAGGGATACAAGATGGCTGATAATAAGGATAAGTTAAAGGCATTGGAACTTACAATCTCCCAGATAGAAAAGCAGTTTGGAAAAGGCTCTATAATGAAGCTTGGGGCAGATGAGGTTATATCTGACATCCCTGCTATATCTACAGGTTCATTAGGCCTTGATATTGCGCTTGGTGTTGGGGGCATGCCAAGGGGGAGGGTGATAGAAATATTTGGGCCTGAGTCATCAGGCAAGACAACATTGACGCTTCATATCATTGCAGAGGCACAAAAGGCAGGCGGCACTACTGCCTTTATTGATGCAGAGCATGCCTTAGATGTGAATTATGCAAGAAAGCTTGGCGTAAAGACAGACGAGCTTTTGATATCCCAGCCTGATACAGGCGAGCAGGCGCTTGAGGTTGCAGAGATGCTTGTAAGGAGCGGTGCGATTGATGTAATAGTCATTGATTCTGTTGCTGCACTTGTGCCCAAAGCAGAGATTGAAGGCGAGATGGGTGACGCGCACATGGGCCTTCAGGCAAGGCTTATGTCCCAGGCGCTGAGAAAACTTACAGCAGTAATAAGCAAATCGCAGACAACCGTCATATTTATTAATCAGATAAGGATGAAGATAGGCGTTATGTTTGGAAATCCTGAGACAACAACAGGCGGCAACGCTTTGAAATTCTATTCCTCTGTCAGGCTTGATATCAGGAAGGTCTCTGCAATAAAAGAGGGCGAGGATGTGATAGGAAACCGCGTGCGTGTAAAGGTTGTAAAGAATAAGGTAGCCCCGCCGTTTAAACAGGCAGAGTTTGATGTAATGTTTAATGAAGGGATTTCAAAGATGGGCGAGGTTGTGGACTTAGGCGTTGAGAAGAATATCATTGCAAAGAGCGGAGCATGGTATTCATACAAAGAGGAGAGGATAGGCCAGGGCAGGGAGAACGCAATAAAATATCTAAAAGATAATGCCGCTGCCGCAAATGAAATTGAGAGTAAGATTAAAGAGATATATGGTCTTGCAAGCAGGCAAAAGACAGATGATAAAAAGCAGGCAGCGCCGGCAGCAACAAAAGGAACAACAAATGCTAAGACTGTTGCAGTTTAATATAGGGTATTAAATGGATAGATAATTCAAAATGCAAAAATTAAAATGCAAAATGACATATTAAAATTAAAAGATTTTTAGAATGCCTATTCTTTATTTCTGAATTTTACATTGTAATTTTGATTTTTGATATTTAATTTTTTAATTTTCATTGGGAGGTTTAATATGAACATAAATGAACTCCTTAAGACAGCTTCAGAGCGCCGGGCATCTGATATCCATTGCAAGGTCGGCAGTCCGCCTGTATTGAGGATTGACGGCAGGCTTACGCCTATGATAGAGCATAACAGGATTACTCAGGAGGATGCTGTATCAGTTGCATTTGGTATTATGAGCAATCCTCAGAAGCAGAAATTTAAAGAGAGAAATGAGCTTGACCTTGCTTACAGCGTCCCCGGCCTTGGAAGGTTCAGGGTGAATGTGTTTCAGCAGAGAGGAACAATAGGAATTGTCTTCAGGGTTGTGCCTATGAAGATAATGACTGTTGAGGAGCTTAATCTTCCCCCTGTTATTGACAAGCTTGCCAATGAGCAGAGGGGGCTTATACTTGTTACAGGTACAACAGGCAGCGGTAAATCCACAACGCTTGCTGCGATGATTGATTATATCAATGCAACAAGGACAGAACATATAATGACCATTGAGGACCCAATTGAATTTCTGCACAGGGATAAAAAGAGTATTGTTAATCAGAGGGAGATTGGAGCAGATACAGAGTCATTCAGCGGCGCATTAAGAAGCGCCCTGCGCCAGGACCCTGATGTCATTCTTGTCGGTGAGATGAGGGATTTTGAGACCATTTCTACTGCACTGACAGCAGCAGAGACAGGCCACCTTGTTTTAAGCACACTTCATACAGTTGATGCAACAGAGACCATCAACCGTATAATTGCTGTTTTCCCGCCGTATCAGCAGAAACAGGTGAGGCTGCAGCTTGCCGCTATTTTAAAAGGTGTTATTTCAATGCGTCTGATACCAAGGGCAGACGGCAAGGGACGAGTGCCTGCAGCAGAGGTCATGGTTGTAACAGAGACTATAAAAGAATGTATAATTGATGCAGACAAGACAAGAAAGATTCATGACTTTATAACTGCCGGCACATCACAGTATGGCATGCAGACCTTTGACCAGGCATTGATGAACCTGTATATGAGGGAGCTTATTACATATGAAGAGGCCCTCAGGAGATGCACAAAACCCGAGGACTTTGCATTAAAGGTTAAAGGCATACAGTCAACCTCTGACCTTGCATGGGATGCTGCTGCTAAAGGCGAAAGAGGGCCAAAGAAGGTTGATGAGGGGGATATAAAAATAGAGAGATTCGGCTCGGTAAAATGACTGATGAGATAAAGAAGGCAAAGGATGCTGCATATAGATTTCTTTCTTACAGGCAGAGGAGCAAAAAGGAAATAGTTGATAAATTAAAAGAGAAGAAATTTTCAGATAAGACAATTAAAGAGGTGATAGAGGGTTTAGAGGGATATAATTATATTAATGATACTGATTTTGCATTTAACTGGGCAGAGGGCAGGGTACGGAGCAGGCATATAGGCCCAATGATTCTCCGCAGCGAGCTGCTAAAAAAAGGCATATCAAAAGATATTGTAGATAAAACTATAAAAGAGATATATAATAAACATAATGAAAGGTCTCTTGCAATTGATGCATTAAATGCAAAAGCCAAAATACTAAAGGATATACCGGAAGAAAAGAAGAAAAGAAGGCTTTACGGCTTTTTAGCGCAAAGGGGCTTTTCATACGAGATAATAAATGAGATATTAGGGAGAGATAGTGATTGAAATCAAGGGAGCTTAGAAACAGTTTTATAAATTATTTTGTTCAAAAGGGACACACCCATGTATTAAGCTCTTCCCTCATTCCGTTTTCTGACCCCACGCTCCTTTTTACAAATGCCGGCATGGTTCAGTTCAAATCTGTATTTACAGGAGATGAGAAGAGGGAATACAAGAGAGCTGTAAGTGTCCAGAAGTGCATAAGGGCCGGCGGCAAGCATAATGACCTGGAAAATGTTGGAAGGACAGCAAGACACCATACATTTTTTGAGATGCTCGGGAATTTCTCATTTGGCGATTATTTTAAAGAAGATGCCATTGAAATGGCATGGGAGCTTCTGACTGAGGTCTTAAAATTACCAAAGGACAGGCTTTATGCAAGTGTGTATGAAAAGGATGATGAGGCAGCGGCAATCTGGAGGGATAAGATAGGGGTTCCTTCAGAACGGGTTGTGAGGCTCGGTGAAAAGGATAATTTCTGGCAGATGGGAGATATTGGCCCATGCGGCCCATGCTCTGAGATATTAATTGACCAGGGGCCTGATGTTGGCTGCGGCAGGCCTGAGTGTAAGGTTGGCTGCGACTGCGACAGATTTCTTGAGATATGGAATCTTGTCTTTATGCAGTATGAAAGATTAAAGGACGGAAGATTAATGCCCCTGCCAAAGCCGAGCATAGATACAGGCATGGGCATTGAGAGGCTTGCTGCTGTATGTCAGGGCGTGAAGAGTAATTATGACAGCGACCTCTTTAAACCTATAATTGCATCAATATGCGAGCTTTCAGAAAAGATATATGGCGCAGACGGGAAGACAGATATTTCTATAAGGGTTATTGCCGACCATATCAGGGCAATTACATTTGCCTTATCAGACGGTGTGATACCTTCCAATGAAGGAAGGGGTTATGTATTAAGAAGGATAATGCGCCGCGCAGCAAGGCATGGAAAATTTCTTGGGATTGACGAGCCGTTTATGTACAGGCTTGTCGGCGTTGTTGTTGATTTGATGAAGGCTGCGTATCCTGAATTGACTGATACGCACAATTATGTCTCCCGCGTTGTGTTGAGCGAGGAGGATAGGTTTATTAATACATTGGACTATGGCTTGAAGGTTGTTAATGAGATAGTAAACAGATTAAAAACAGAAAAGAAGAATAATATCTCTGGCAAAGACCTTTTCAAACTTTATGACACCTACGGTTTTCCACTTGATTTAGTAGATGATATTGCAAAAGAGCATGGTTTTTCTATTGACGAGGCAGGCTTTTATTCTGAGATGAATGAGCAGAAGGAGAGGGCAAGGAGGTCATGGACTGGCGCTGAGGAGGCAAAGGCTGCATCTGTTTATAAGGAGATACTCGGCAGCCTTAAACCAACAGAATTTGTCGGCTATGACAGATTAGAAGCTCAAGGTATTGTGTTGGCAATTATCCATAAAGACAAAAAGGTGGATAAGGCGTCTGAAGGCTCAGAGGTGGAGATAGTTCTGGATAAGACCCCATTTTATGCAGAGAGCGGCGGTCAGGTTGGAGATACAGGCACAATTTCTGGAGACGGATGGAAGGTGGAGGTTATAGATGTCAGGAAGCCTGTTCCGTCAATCCTTGTGCATAAAGGAAAGCTCTTAAGGGGCGGGATAAAGACCGCCGATAAGGCAGATGCAAAGATAGACGAGGCAGCAAGAAAGGCAATTGCAAGGAATCATACTGCAACGCATATACTTCATTCTGTTCTTAAATATGTGCTTGGCGACCATGTTAAGCAGGCAGGCTCTCTTGTTGCAAAGGAGAGGCTCAGATTTGATTTTACCCACTTTTCTTCTATAGATAAAAGGGATTTAGACAGGATTGAAGAGCTTGTAAATGAGAGGATAAGGGAGAATGCAGAGGCATCAGTATCTGTAATGTCCATTGATGAGGCAGTGAATTCAGGCGCTACAGCTTTGTTTGGCGAGAAATACGGAGAGCGGGTTCGGGTGGTCTCAGTAGGCGATTTCAGCAGGGAGCTTTGCGGCGGAACGCATGTTGATGCTGCTGGCGATATTGGATTTTTTAAGATAATAAGCGAAAGCAGTGTTGCTGCTGGCATCAGAAGGATTGAGGCATTAACAGGCGGGGAGGCATACAAATATATAAAACAGCAGGAGGATGCTATCAGGAATTTAGCAGAGGCGCTGAAGTCTGCCCCTTCTGATATTGCTGCGAAGGTTGAGAAGCTGAATCTCCTTTTAAAGGAAAAGGAAAAGGAGATAGAAAGATTAAAAGGAAGGCTTTCATCTTCTCAGGCAGGAGATATTATCACAGAGGCAAGGGAAATTGAAGGGGTTAAGGTCTTGTCTAAGAAAGTTGACGGCCTTGATATGAAAGACCTCAGGACATTCGGCGATTCATTAAGGGATAAGATCAAATCAGGCATTGTTGCACTCGGCTCTTCAAAGGACGACAAGGTTTCTATAGTTGTTATGGTAACAAAGGATGTTCAGGAAAAATATAGCGCTGTAGATATTGTAAAGGAGATAGCAGGTATTGTTGGCGGAAGCGGAGGCGGCAGGACCGATATGGCACAAGCAGGCGGCAAGGATGCAGCAAGGCTTGATGAGGCAATGGAAAAGGTTTATAAGGTAGTTGAAAAGAGAGGCAGAGGGCAGGTCAGCAAGACAGCAGTAGAGTGAACTTTATAGGCGTTCACAAAAATTGTGCAGCCCTTGATTACACAGATGAGGAGGTTTTAATCTGCGTAATCGTTTTTAAGAATCTGTGTAATCAGTTAAAAAAAAGGAGGTGGCGTCATGACAATGTTGGATGTAATAAAAAAGGCAATGATGATAGGGTTAGGCGCGCAGGAAAAGGCAAAGGAACTTGTGGATGAGCTTGTAAAAAAGGGCGAGCTGAGCAAGAGCGAAGGCGCTAAGCTGTTCAAGGAATTTGTTGCAAAGACAGAAGAGAATACAAAGACCATGGAAAAGAATGTCAAGGAGTTTGTTCAAAAGGCATTTGATAAGATTAATATTCCAACGAAGGACGATTTTGAAAGGCTTGAAAAAAAGGTTCAGGCGCTGTCTGCAAGGGTGAAGAAGATGGAAGGGATAAAGGAAGAAGAGACAGATTAAACGGCTTCGTAAAAAGTCCATCTGCTGCGTTGTCGCTTCGGCCTCGCATCCTCACATACTAACATGTATGCTGCGGTGCGAGTCCTCGCTCCGCCTTGCATCTGGAGCTTTTTACTTTGC
>JAHFEP010000346.1 GCA_023248415.1 Nitrospirota bacterium | reverse complement strand
GAAAACTCAGGCGATAACAATCTCAAAAAGGCCATTAAGGAAATATCAGCCCTTAAAGATGAGCTTGGGGAGGATTATCTGCAAAAAGAGAAAGAGAGGCAGAAAGACCTGTCAAAAGAGATTATTATAGCGATTGAGAACCGGAAGATATAACATCCGGGTTGCTGCAATTACTAAAATGAGGTATAGTCCAATTTAGGATAACTAAAATGGAGTACATTCCAGCATGGAAAAGTTCAAAAGAATCCTGAATATCAAACTGCCTGATAAACAGTCTGCCTTTTTATGGGGTGCGAGAAAGACTGGTAAAAGCACATATTTGAAGAACCGCTTTCCCGACAGCATCGTATTTGATTTCCTTAAAACCGACCTTTTCTTTAAGATCTCCAAAAATCCGGCAATGCTGCGTGAGATGCTTCTGGCAAAAGACAAGGCATTGCTTAAATATCCTGTAATATTGGATGAGGTCCAAAAGATTCCCCATGTGCTGGATGAGGTGCACTGGCTGATAGAAAATAAAGGTTTCAGGTTTATCCTCTGTGGTTCAAGCGCCAGAAAGTTAAAGCGGGGGCAGGCCAATCTTCTGGGAGGCAGGGCATGGCGTTATGAAATGTTTCCTCTGGTTACAGCAGAAATAGATAATTTTGATCTGCTTCGCGGGCTAAACCATGGTTTGATTCCATTGCATTATATGCAGGATAGCGAAGATGCAAAAAGATCTTTAACCGCCTATGTTCAGGATTATTTAAAAGAAGAGGTCTTTGCCGAAGGATTAACCCGTAATATTTCTGCGTTTTCAAGATTTTTTGATGCCTTTGGTTATTCTCATGGCGAACTTACCAATTATTCAGACATTGCCCGTGATTGCGGTGTGGATTCAAAGACCGTCAAGGAATATTATCAGATCCTTGTAGATACGCTCATGGCAATCAGAATAGAACCTTTCAAAAAAAGGCAGTCACGGCAAGTTATAACCAAAGCGGTAAAATATTTTCTCTTTGATGTAGGCGTAGCGGGCCGGCTTACTAAAAGGCATTTGTCTGAAGAAAAGGGGGCCGAGTTTGGCAAGGCCTTTGAGCATTTCATTCTTATGGAGATCGTTGCATACCGCTCTTATAAAGACCGCGATTTCAGGATAAATTTCTGGCGGACTAAGTCCGGTCTTGAGGTAGATTATGTTATCGGGGACGGCGAGACGGCCATAGAGGTAAAAAGTACAGATAATATTGATGTAAGGAATCTGAAGGGCTTATTTGCCTTTATGGACACATATTCTCCAAAAAGAAGTATTGTTGTCTGCAATGAGAAAGAGAAAAGGATTCACAGCAAGATAGAGATAATGCCGTGGCGGGAATTCCTCTTTGAACTTTGGAATAACAAGTTATTGAAATAATTTTAATCGTCGTTAAGAGAGAACCGGAAGATATGAGCAAGACAGACAAAACATTAAATAGAGGCAAAGTTCTAATTTATCTAACCTCTAAAAAAGAGGTTGAATTACAGGTGCGTCTTGAGGGAGAAACGGTCTGGCTTAAACAAGATGAGATAGCAGAACTGTATGGCAAAGAACGCTCTGTTGTTACGAGACATATCAGAAATATCTTTTCTGATAGAGAAGTGGATAAAAAAAGCAATGTGCAAAAAATGCACATTGCAACTTCCGATAAACCCGTAGCTTTTTATAGTTTGGATGTAATCCTCGCTGTTGGATATAGAACTAATTCTTCAAGGGCTATTCATTTTAGAAGATGGGCAACAAATATACTGAAGGATTATTTATTAAAAGGCTATGCCCTCAATCAAAAACGACTGGTGGAAACACAGGAGAAGTTTAAGGAACTCCAGAAAACCATATTATTTCTGCATGAGAAATCAAAACAAGAGTTACTGAGCGGGCAGGGGGAGGAAATATTAAACCTTCTTGCCAACTACTCAAAGACACTAACCCTGCTTGAGCAATACGATAAAGAAAAACTTTCTCTTATCAAAAAGAAGAAGGGGAAATTTATTTTGGATTACAATAAGGCGTGTTTTATAATTGAAGAAACAAAAAAGGAGCTGATGGTCAAAAAGGAAGCGAGCGACTTATTTGGATTGGAAAATAGCCATAGATTTAAGGGAATCATAGGCAGTATCTATCAGACCTTCGGCGGCAGTGAATTATATCCCAGTTTAGAGGAGAAGGC
>JAHFEP010000043.1:11612-17464 GCA_023248415.1 Nitrospirota bacterium | reverse complement strand
GGCATCAGGGTCTGCATCTACTGCAAGAACCTTCTTGCCCTCGTCTGCATATAGCCTTGCTAAAATACCTGCAAGGGTGGTCTTTCCAACACCGCCTTTTCCTGTAATTGCTATCTTCAATTTGTTCTCCAAATGATTTAAATGAGCTATAAAATTAACATGCTATGCTGATTTGTGTCAACACAAAAAAATATAGGGCAGCCATATATTGACTGCCCTATACATTCCTACCTAAAAATAAAAACCTAAAAATTATTACTTCTTCTTTGCTGGTGCTTTTGCTGGCGCCTTTGCCGCAGGTTTTGCCTTTTCTGCTTTTGCCTTCAGGTCTGCATTTTCCTTTGTCAAGGCGTCTACTTTAGCTGTAAGGTCCTTTGCCTGTGCATCTAATTTACTCTTATCAGCCTTTAAGGTCTCTACCTGCTTCTTCAGATTTTCATTCTCCTGCTGCATCTGTTTGTTCTGGCAGCCGGATAAAACAGGCACTGTTAGAAAAGCCAATATTACTGCAAGAATAGCAAATCTCTTCATTATCTCACCCCCTTTTTTTGTTAAATTTAAAACTGTTTCTTTAATTTTCCTGCGGGAGCAGAGCCTGCCCCTGAATGTCTCTATCAGGGGTTTATAACCTGCTCCCTTCAGTTCGCAATAATATTAAACTGACGAACTTTATGGGCTCAAGCTACAAACTTGACCCCGCAAGGGGAAATTATACTACTAATTTTATATCTGTCAATAGGGTTAATTTTATTTTGCAACTTTAAGCAAATCTTCCAGTTTTGCCTCTATAACAAGCTCATTCATACCGCCGAAAATCCTGTCCCTGATAATACCGTCCCTGCCTATAAAATAGGTTGTTGGAACACCCATTACCTGATAATCCTTTACAAGTTTTCCGTCAAAATCAAGGAGTATAGGATAGGTTACCTTATACCTTTTCAGAAATTCCAATACATCCTTCTTCTCCTCCCTAACATCCACTCCAAGGATAACAAGGCCTTTATCATTGTTTTTCTTATATGCAGACTCAAGGTCATCCATCTCCTCCTGACAAGGCTTGCACCATGTTGCCCAGAAGTTAACCAGAACAACCTTTCCTTTAAAATCACCAAGACTTACCTCTTTGCCATTTATGTCCTTTAATGTAAAAAGAGGCGCAGGGCTTCCAACATTCGGCCCCGGCAAACCAGTATCATCTTCCTTTTTCTTTGTACAGGAAAAAAGGAGGGCAATTGCAATTGAAATAACAAACAACTTTAATAATCCTTTAATCATCTCTTTTGTTCTCCATATCATTAAGCAAGTTTAGAGTCTATAAAATCAAAACTCAAGTATCAAAAATCAAAATTACAATGTAAAATTCAAAAATATAGGAAAGATGGCTTTTAAAATTTTGGATTTTGATTTGTCATTTTGCATTTTAATTTTTGCATTTTGATTTACCTATAACTATACCCTACCCCCTTAACCTTCCACCCTGTCTTATACCCCTTCTGGGTACTTGATTGGCAGCTCCCATTTAAACACCCTCTGCTTAATCCTTGCCACATCCTTTATAATAAGCTCAAAGGATTTTGTATCTTTATCAATAACAGGCTTGCCTGCTGAATCCTTCTTTGGAAATCTAATAATCCCCTCTCTATGATGATTATCGCCTGTCTCAAATATTATCTCCCATCCTTCAACAGGCCTTATCTCCCTTCCCTTATCATCCCTGATTACAGCAAGCTCATCAATCTTATACGGCGCCAGTTTTCCTGTGTGAACAGTCAGGTTTATCAAAAAAACAAGATATTCATCTGCCTTGAACCTCTCCAAATGCGAGAGCGCGCCTGTTGCCTTGAAATATTCAGGTGTGGAATATACCACATCTATATAAACATCTCCCTCGCCAAAATCGCTCTTCCACAACTGCTTGAACATCTTCTGAACTATGTCAGATGAAAGGGATGATACAAGCGGAAGCCTTGTGGTTTGAAGATGCCGTATTATTACTGCTGCCTCCCTGTCCTTTAATTCAACATTGTTGGCACTCCTCATCCTGTCCACTACTGCTGCCCATTCAAATGGCGTATGATTTGCCCTGTCAATAACATCCCTGCTGTGGCATCTTTTAAAACAATTATATTCAAAGATAAACCTCTCATCCTTTGGAGCAATGCTTTTTACAATGCCGTATCTAAACAGCATCATCCTGCCAACAGACGAGATATCGCCGGAGGCAGAGGTTGCGCCGAGGCTCATGGTCAAAAAAATACCGATACCTGCAATTATAATAACAAGCAAAATTATACTAATAATTAATCTTCGCACTTTAACTTTATATTCCTCTTCTCCCCTATTAAAATCCCCCTTAATCCCCCTTTTTCAAAGGGGGAAACTCCTTTATCCCCCTCTTTGGAAAAGAGGGGTTAGGGGAGATTTTTGGGCAGAGGGGTTATTTATCCTTAGCGCATCTGAATCCATAATCATTAGACATCACAAATGGATTATCCGCAAGCCGCACAGCGCTTCTTGCGCTAATCGGCGGAGCAATCCATGAACCGCCTTTTAAAACCTTTAAGCCCTTTTCCTTATCATACCATGTATCAGTCCACTCCCAGGCATTGCCTGACATATCATGCACGTCATAAGGGCTCACACCCTTTTCAAGACTTCCAACAGGAACAGTGCCGCCTGGAAACAAGGATGCTGTTGTCTCCTCTTTGTAGCTTCCTACCCTTGCCTCGCCGCCAAGGCCAGATGCTGCTGTATTTGCCTTTGCCTTGTCAAAATCATTTCCCCATGGAAACTGTCTTGCATCTGTCCCTCTTGCCGCCTTTTCCCATTCCTCTTCTGCCGGGAGCCTCTTGCCGAGCCATTTGCAGTATGCATCTGCCTCTGCCCATTTAACATTTACAGCAGGATGATTCTCTCTGCCAAAAGGAACGACATAGTCGTTTTTGAATCTCTTATACTGGCTATTTGTCACCTCATAACGGTCTATATAAAAATCCTTTACAAAGACCTTTTTTCTTGGTGTCTCATTTTTATACCAGACAGGATTAGCCTTTCCTCCAAACTTATTTATAATATCTACTATCTCATTATCGCTGCTTCCCATTGTAAACTCACCTGAAGGGATCAAAATCATATCTGATTTTTCACCCCTCACCCTTCCCTCTCCCATGAGGGGAGAGGGGAACTGAGAGAGCTTCTTCACAGAAGGGAGAGGGTCGGGGATAGAAGCCTTTTCAACAGGCGCTTCCAAACCCTCACCAACCACAACAAACTTTCCGTGATACATGTCCATAGAACATCTAAAAGGTATTTCTCCTGTGGTATCAGGTGTGAAATCAAAATATGTTTTTCCTTCTGCTGGTATTATCTTATCAATTTTTAATGAGGGTACAATAAAATCCCTTAAGCAGCCTGAATGTTTTCCAGCCTTTAATGTTACACGAACAGGAACACCCTTTTTTATAATAACCTCTTTTGGATAGTAATTGTCATTCAAGGCAACAATCTCAATCTCCTGAACACCGTTATCATTTATCTTTGCTGTAATCTTTTTCCTCTGCCTCACCTCTTCTTCTGCAATCCCTGATGCAATCCCTGAGCCGCTTGATACCAGGCCTTTAATTGGTGATGCCTTCGGGGTTATTGAAAAATCAATATTGGCAATAGCAATCAGGATTATAACAGCAGCCACTGCCCCGTATCTGCTTATTATAAGGGGAACACACCTCTCACACCTTGTATACACAAGATAGATAAGACCTGCAATGGTAATAAAAAAGAGGATAAAGAAAAAAGGCATGAATACATTAAGATTAAATGGCCTCATCATCTGGCCGAGCATGGCGCCCATCATCCCGCCCATCCATCCTGCCATAAGCCCTTCCATTATGCCCATAAAACCGCCAAATCTGCCGATTGGCACGCCAAATAAAATGCCGACAATACTGCCAATCATAACGCCTGCAAGGAAATTGCCTGTAGGAAGGAGTATGAATGTGCCGACTGCAACGCCTGATAACATGCCCATTGTCATGCCAGCCATCATCCCGAGCATCTCATCGCCCTTTTTCAAGAGCCTGTAGATAATAAGGCCAGTGATAGCAAGCGCAAAAATAGCTATAATCAATGCGCCATAATATTGACCTGTCATTGTTTTACCTCCTAAAAATGTAACCGAATATCTTTACAAACAGTTGCCATGATATATTCACAAAATTAAAAATCAAAAATTAAAATGCAAAATGGCAAATCAAAATTCAAAATTTAAAAAAATAGCGGTTCTCTATTTTTGAATTTTACATTGCATTTTTGATTTTTAATATTTAATTTTTGATTTTTAAAAAAAGTAAATCATATATCAAGCCTCTCATTTTCTAAGAAAATGAGTTTTATTAAGAATTGCCATTATAACCAAATACACCACCCCTCCCCATACAAAGAGGATTGCTGTAAATATTGATGCCTCTTTTAAAGGAAAGCCTCCCCTTGTAAATTGATACCACTTGCCGCCGAGCCTTTGGGGAATGGTGAGCATTGCCTCATCGCCATAACGTTTATAAAAATATTCTACAATCTCCTCTTTAGAAATTCCTGACTGAAGTTTCTGGCCAATCATGTCCTTCCACTCCAGACCGCAGCTCATATGGCAATCTTCAAGCACCATAGGGCATTCGCATGGACAGGCAAGGTTGTGTGAAACCCCAAGAACTGTATTGCTTCCTGCCTGCGGCCAGAAGATATATTTAAAGCCAAAGAAAAGAGCCACAAGGGTTATTGAAATGATGTATATCTTTATCTTTTTTGATGCTGGCATCTAAACCTTAATCCTCTTCTTTATAAAAAATTTATAAATACCAAAGCTAACAATAATCAGCCCACCCACAGCAAGTACTGCAATATCCCTATTCGTTGTATCAGGCCTTGACATTCCGCCGAATTTTATATCAATAGAAGGATTATTATCCTCTTTTGTATAATTAATCTTAAATCTGACCTCCTGATTTGCAGGGATGTCCTTCATTGAGTAATGGTATTGATTAAAATCACTCTCCCTTGTCTGTTTTGATGAGGCAGGCACAATAGAGAAATTAGACGAGCGGAGCGGCTGCTGGATATTTACCTCCAGATTCATAATATCGTATCTTGACTGTATTACATATTCAAAGGACTTATCCTTGCCGCCTTTAAATGGGGTGTATTGAAAGTCTATGAAGAAATCTCCATAAGGAAGGCTCATTACAGCCTGATTGTAATTATCTCTTTTTTCAATATCATAAATCTGGCAGAAGTGCTGTCCTTTTGGAGAAAGTGAGCAGGCATCAGTGAGCTTTGTCACACCTTTGGGAAAAATAAAGGTTATCTGTGCTGGAAAGGCAGTCTTATCTGCAAAACGACCTTCATACACAACAAGCACGTCAGGTGTATCATACTCAGGCCATACAGATACCTTCATCCTGCCGATTTTAAGGGCATTCTCTTCGCAATAAACCTGAACAGGGATTATTGTAATAAAAAATAAAAGAAAGGGCAAAATCCATTTAAACATCAACTTTCTTTGAACCCCCACAAAAGCATTAAGCCAAATACTCAAAATAGTATAGAGATATATTCTATATTATTTTATTAATATCATGCAAGGGTTTTTCAAATTATTTTTTCTTCTCTTGACAAAAATCCCCTTTATGCTAAATTATCTTCATGCAAAGAAGGATAATAGGGTTATTCCTCGTTATTCTAATCTCATCTGCCCCATTTTTATTCGGCTGCGGCGGCGGACAATATCTTACATCAACAGGCGCAGAGGAAAAATTCGGAACAAATAAGGTCAGGGACAGGTTCTTCTCATGGAAGGT
>JAHFEP010000043.1:0-11512 GCA_023248415.1 Nitrospirota bacterium | reverse complement strand
TATGACCTTTATATAATGGATGCTGACGGCAAAAATAAGAAGAGGCTGACAAGAAACAGATATATCAGGCCATTGGGCATCTCCTTCTCGCCTGACGGAAAATATATTGCCTTTGTAAGCAATAAAAAAAGGCGCGATGACATATACATAATTCCGTCTGATGGAGGCTTTTGCAGAAGGGTTAAGATTTCACTCAGGCACAATTCCCATCCATCCTTCTCTCCTGACAGCAAGAGAATCATCTTTACATCACTTGTAAAAGGTTATACAGATATCTATATTGCAGATATTGATGGGAAGAATCTTACGCAGATTACAAATACAAAGGAATACGAGGAGTCTCCGGTATTCTCTCCTGACGGCAGCCGCATATTTTTTGTCCGTGAGATGAATGAGCAGAGAGAGCTTTTTGCAATGAATGCTGATGGAACTAATATTGAGCGTCTTACAGAAAATAATTACGACGACTTTGCGCCATCAATATCATCTGATGGAAAAAGGCTTTATTATGTATCTGACAGGAATGGGGTATTCAATATCTATTCCATGAATATTGCCGGCGGCAGCATAACACAGCATACAGATGTTACAGGCGGAAATTTTTATATAAATGTTACAAAAGAAAGGGATATCGTTTTTAGTTCATACAGAAATGGAATATTCAATATTTACAAGATGCAGTAAAAAACTTACTATCTTCTTTGCAATATTACTTTCAATCATACCATTGTCATCTTTTGCAGAGGAGGAGAAGCCAAAAATATCAACAGTAGAAACCCCTACCACAATAAGGGACTACTCCTTCAGGGCATCAGCAGACCTTTTGCTGCCGTATATTGATTATAATCCTGCAGACGGCTTTATTACAGGGCTGTATTTGTATGGAAGCGATTATCTTGGCAATCATCAGGTTGAAGCCATTGGAGGCTACGGATTTAAGAGCGGCCGCGCCCATCTGCAGGCAGGATATACATATATGCGGTTCTGGCCTACATTTGGAATAAACCTGTTTCAGAGATACACATATATTGAAAACAGCAATAACACACTCGGAGAAGACGAAGAATGGTTCAGGGAAAGGGGCGGGAATTTCTTAGTCAGCTTTCCATTATCAAAATACATGAGGATTGATGCGATATACACCTTAAAAGAGGTAACAGAGGAATTCAAAGAATATATAGGGACACCGTTCAAAAAATACCAGCAGGGCGCTATTGGCACAAGCCTTGTATGGGACAATGTTGTTTATCAGGAAATCGGACCGATATCAGGCGCTCAATTTAATATACACGGCGACTTTGGCGAAAAGAAACTGGGCAGCGATTTTTACTATAGAAACTATGAAGGCGAAATCAGGGGATATGCAAACTACAATTTCAATGAGCACTGGAAATACGGAAAGAGGCTTGTTGTTGCCACAAGATTAATGGCTGGATATAAGGAGAATGATGTCTTGGTATTTCCATTAGGCGGCCAGGACAGTCTGCGCGGCTATGGCTATCATGAATTTCATGGGACAAGGATTGCATTGGCAAATCTTGAACTGCGCTATCCATTATTTGAGATAAATCAGGTTATCATGCCAATGGATTTATTTCTTGCAAAGAGGCTTGACTTTGCAATCTTCGGCGATGCCGGCCGTGTGTGGAACAAAGGGCAGAAGGCAAAATTTGAAGACGCAGAGGCAAGTGTCGGCGCTGGCATAAGATTTTTGATGTTTATATACGGCAAAATACCGCTCTATCATAATATTGAGGTTTCCAAAAGCGTTACTGATGCAAGCAGAGGAACAAGAGGCTTCTTCTCATTTGGAACGATGTTTTAATTAAAAACCATATTTTATTTCTGCAAAAAGGGTCGTATTATCCTCAAGCAAACCAAAGAGGCTATCATCTTTCCCTTGATATATATCAGCACCTAATATTCCTGATAAATGATCTGTAAAGGCATAGCTAATCTTCGGCCTAATAAGATAATCCCTTCTTGTAATATTGTAAATACCAGAGAGTTCTAAATTTAATATCTCATGAAACATCTTATATCCAATCTTTAAAGATATAGCATTTGTTATCCTGTCAAGCTGATTATTAATAACAGCCCCTTTAACAGCAACATCCCTTAAATAGGGGTTTTGAATTTCCAACGGGTTTTTATAATTAATGACAACCCTCTCAATAAACTGTAGATTTAAGTACAGATATTCCCACAGGGTTCTGTCCACGCCAAGTACATAAAAAAGATACGGATTCTTCTTTTCAGGATTATCTCCATCCATATCCTCTGTAAAGAAATAGGCTGCCTCACCCCTAATGCCAAACTTACCAATTGTTGCAGCAAAATCTCCGCCAATAACCCTTATCCTCGGATACCTTAATATAATGCCAGTAGTTGATAAAGCAAGGTCTGGCGCAGGGTCAAAACCATCAAAATAACTCAAAGACCAATCTAATTTACCGCCAGTTGAATCTATCTTAAGGGCATACTGGCTGTTGCCAAGGGTTTCAGATGGTGTTTCTTCTCTTACATGATAATTAGAAGGCGGGGGAAACCTGTTTGGCTCAAAGAAAGGTATCCATATCCCGGTTAAGGTCATACTTTTATAGTAATAGTTCGCCTTTACTGCTATAACACCGCTTCTTAACTCACTATCCTCTGAAAAGAGCAGGGTGTTATTCCATGGCATCAGATTATCAGTAGGATTTATACCATCTGCCCTTCCCCATTGAATGATCTGTTTCCCTATTCTGAAATCCAATGAATTTAAATAGAAGTCTCCATACCCTTCCCTTAAGGAAGAGTAGATACCATTCCATGGTTTCTCAGCTATAAATCTCATCTCAGCGTAAAGGGTTAGATAAGGAGCAAACTTTAAAGTTGCACGAGGCTGAAAGGAGGCGCCAAAAATGTCTGTCTCTTCGTCAAGGTCTCTTGTGGAGCTAAAATAATATCCCCTTAAGGTTCCGTTAAAACTAAAATCCTGGGCAAAAATAAAACCTGGGGCAAAAAGATAAAAAAGAAGAGACCATGCCACGAGCCATGCCTTTTTTGATCTTGCAAATAACAACAATTAACTAATCCCTCGCTAACTGTCTTTCTGTGAATAGATTATCTGAAATACCCTGGTCAAGTTTTATCTCTTCATATATCAATTCTGTTTTGT
Organism: Nitrospirota bacterium; assembly: GCA_023248415.1. Taxonomy (GTDB): domain Bacteria; phylum Nitrospirota; class CAKKRA01; order 9FT-COMBO-42-15; family 9FT-COMBO-42-15; genus 9FT-COMBO-42-15. Next base: position 8,352 of record JAHFEP010000043.1, on the reverse strand, counting down.
GTCTTCTTTGAAGGTTTTCCATAACTATTTTGTGGGCTCGCGGTTTTCCATTAATTACTTTTATGTCTGCTACAGTAAGGGTTTTTAGAAAATTCCCCTTTTTGTCATAATAATTAATCTTCAAAAGGACAAAATCGCCCTTTCTCACCCATATTTCCCGTCTGCTGTAACTCGTCTCTTTTTTCTTTGATTCGCTAACAGCAATGCCTTCTATGCGGTAGCATGGCTCTCCATTAATATCCTCTGTGCCTAAAAGTTTATATTCAAATTCATCAAGGTCCTCCTGTTCCATATCCTCATAGGTAAAATCTGAACCCATAAAACTGTCACCTTTATCGCTTGCTGAAATCCTTCTTGTCTTTCTCAAGGCTGGAAGGTATAGCCACTGGTCATCTTCCGAACCTTTATGTTCCAGCGTCAGAAGGCCTGTACCCTTCACATCTGCAGGGAATTGAAACTTTACAAGGGTATTCCTGTTGTCATCTTTATCCCTCTTTTCAAAGTAAGCGATCTTCCTTACCCGTTCCTGCCCCTTTTCATTTATTAGCTTCATTGTGATTTTTGATGTGCTGTCTTTTGAGATCTGGACATCATCATTCCTCTCCATAATCTGTCGGGCTGTCAATTCCTGAGAAAATGCAGAGCCAAAGGTAAAGAGAAGCCATAATATTAAACCTATACTTACAACAGCCCAACGTATTCTACTATGATGTGTCATAATTCCCTCCCTTTGTAGTTTAAGGTTGCGTGTTAAGGATTTGACATTTACAAATCCGAATAGCACAGGCAGAATAAGCAATGTCCCTATTGATACGGTAACCATAGTTAGACTGATAAGCCAGCCGAAATCTCGTATCGGGACAAAATCCGATGAAATAAAAACTATGAAGCCAAGAACATTTGAAAGCATATCAAAAATTATTGCCTTTCCAGATGAGGTCATTGTTGCCATCGTAGCATCGCGATAGCTTAATCCCCTCTCAATCTCTTCGCGAAAATGAGTTATGTAATGTATGGCGAAATCCACACCAACACCAACAGCGATTGAAGTAATAATTGCTGTTGCCATATTCAATCGTATCCCTAAGAATCCCATAACTCCAAATGTAAGGAGTGTAGCAACTGTAAGTGGTACAATGCTTAAAATACCGAGTCTAAAGGAGCGATAAACTATGACACAAAAAAGGAAGACAATGAGAATGGAGCTGATAATATTTTGAATCTTTCCCTTAACAACATAATTGGTCTCTGCTATCCAGCGAATCACGCCATCATAGGCTATCTTTACCCCGTTAGAAGATTCTTTTGTTAGAGATGTGTCCTTATTGGTGGTAGATGGTTCTCGATGAAGAGAGCTTCTAACGGGGTTTACATCCTTTGGAAAGAGCCTCTCTGTGTAATCTTGAATCTCATCAAAGATTTCCCTCTGACGCTCCTGATCAAAAGTAGTCAGATTAATCATAACCTTTGCCCTCCTGTATTCATAGTCAACCAGATTATCAAAATCACCAGGATTGCCTGACATGGAATAGAGAAGAAGGTACTGTGCCTATCAGTTCCTGTGAGTCTGGAATTATATCAAACTCCTTCTTTTCGCCATTTATAACATAATTCATCCTCTTAATAAGCCTGGCAAAGGAGTCTGTATTTCCTACGCCTTTCATTCCCCGTGCATAATTTTCAAGCTCAAGCATCTTTCTTAATATCTCAGGATTTTTTATACCATCAGGCTCAGGGGTCTCTATCATGATGATAAGTGGATTTGAACCACCAACCTTATCGTTAAATTTATTTGCAGAAATGGTAAATCTGTGGTCCTTTGGAAAGAAATCAACAAAATTTATTCCTACCTTTAGCAGAGAAACTCCGTAGAGGGAAAGGACAAACAAAATTCCTATTATTACCGTTAGTAAATTTCGTTTTCCCATGGTAAAATTTGCAAGCCTCGGCATCAGTTTGTCTAAAAAATCTTTCTTCTTTGAATTATCTTTTGCGATATTATTGGTCTGGGGTTTCAGGAGTGTTAAAATTGCCGGTGCAAGGGTTAGAGCAAGCAAAAATCCAAAGACTATTCCAGCACTTAAGAAAATACCAAACTCTTTTATTGATACAATCTTGAAAATCATCAGGGTGACCGTCCCAATAGCAGAAGTAATCCCTGCCATCAAGAGTGCCTGAGTTAAACGGCGAACAGCCTCACCAGAGGCTTGAAGCCCATCCCCCTTCCATCCCTCTCCCCTTTGGGGAGAGGGACCGGGTGAGGGGTAAGATGTAACCTCATAATACCGATAAATTATATGCACCCCATAAGAACTTGTGATCGCCAGCATCACCACAGGGATTAGAGAGGTAACTACATTAATCTTATAACCCAAGAGCCCCATCAATCCCATTGTCCAGATAATGCTCACTATCATAATTATTGTAGGGATTATCACGCCACGAAGCCTTTTAAATGAAATGTAGAAGCCTGCAAGTATGAGGAGAAAGGCAAAGGGCATCAGGCGATTCATGTCATGCTGGATTCCACGGTCAATCTCGTAATTTCCAATCGGGTCACCTGTAAAATAAAATTTTTCAGGGCCTTCAAACCTTTTTGCCAATGCGTAAAGCTCTTCAACAAGCCTATCCTTTTCCTTTCCATTTAATTTCTCCATGCCCGCAATTATCATCGTCAAGGTTTCATCTCTGGAGACAAGTCGTCCATAGAACATATCATTCCCCTGAACATCCTTCTTAAGCTGATTCAGATCTTCCTCTGTCCGGGGGGCATCTTTCATAAAAGCCCCCGCCTCCAGTCCCCAATCACGTCCTTTTATATTATTGGCAGTTGACAGGCTTATAACATCATCCTCTATTATTCCATTCAGGTGTTTTATCTCTTCAGAGATGTCCTTTATCTTTTGCAGTGTGGAGGTATTGTATATTGTTGGTGTCTTCTCAATCCCTATGAACAATAAATCCTTTTTACCAAAGACCTCCTGAAAATATCTCTTCGTCTGCACAATAGGATCGCTTGCCGGCAGATCATCACCAAACTCACTGACAACCTCAAGCCTGCTCATCCCGTAAGCAAAGAAGATTGTCAGGGTAACTGTAACAACAATAATTAACTTTGGATATTTTGTTACGAGGTTTGAAAAAAGGCTACTCATTGTCTTCATTTTATTTCCCTTTGCAGAACAACCATCCAGACCACCAACCAACCCTCAAACTTAGTAAGCTTTTCCATCTTGCAAGTCTCCTTTCCAGACTGACTGGTTAGTATGTTTTATAAACCAAAAAAAGCGAAAACTTAATGTTTCGCCTTATTATTTTCTCGAAATTCCCTCAAAAATAGCAGTTACCGCCGTATGCCAGATTTTCCTTATATTTAGGGTCTTATCAAAGGAATATCCAATAAAGATTCCATCAAATATAGCTAACAGGGCAATAGATAATTCTTTAGCATGAATATTTGGTTTAATTTCTCCGTTCTTAATTCCAGATTTTATTAGATTTGAAACTGTCTCCTGCCATATCTTATGCACCTCCCCATGCGCCCTTTTAACCTGCTCATTTTCATCTGATAGCGCCCAGAACTCAAAGGACATTTTATATTGGTCTGGCTCGTGTAATAGCAGTTCAATAATCTTATCCCCTGTTTTCAATGTAAGCTCCTTAATTGACATCTTCTGCTCAGCAAACTCTCTTAAAACTTCTAAATGTTCATCGCACTGCTGTTTGCAGAGAGCAGCCATAACATCATCCTTACTCTTAAAATACCAGTAAAGTGCTCCCTTGCTTAACCCTGCCTCTGAGGCTATATCATCCATTGTTGTCTGGTGGTAACCCTGCCGGGAGATGCATCTAATTGCAGACTTCAGAATCTGCTCTCTTCTTATTTCTTCAGTTTCTCTTTTTGTCATATAAAATCTCAAATATATATACTGACTGGTCAGTTTATAGCATAGCCGTTTATCTTTGTCAAGCATTTTCTGAACTGTTGAGCTTTTTGGGAATATATTTATTCTTCCAATTAAAACAAGATGACTTCAAAAGGGTTCAGGGAATTAATTTCTATTTTTCCTTAGTGTCCTTAACACAGCGAAAGCCGATAAGATGGCTCATGCCGTCTTCGCGTATGCCTTCTTTAGAGGCGCATCTTGCCTGATGCGAGAGCTGAGCCCATGAGCCGCCTTTTACCACCCTTATTTTCTTTTCAACATCAAACCAGTCAGATGTCCACTCTGCTACATTTCCTGCCATGCCGCGCACGCCAAAAGGGCTTGTGTCCTTTGGATACAGGCCGACATGACCTCCAAACAGATGCACTGATTCAGCAGTATGCGCTGCACCAGGCTCAAAATCATTGCCCCATGGATACATCCTTCCATCAGCGCCGCGGGCTGCCATCTCCCATTCTGCCTCTGTTGGCAGCCTTTTTCCAGCCCAATTTGCATATGCCTCTGCATCTTTATATGTTACCATCATTACTGGATAGTTTGCCTTTTCTGTCGGGTAATCGCTGCCAGACCAGTCAGCCGGCGACTGATGTCCTGTTGCCAATATAAATTTTCTATATTGCGCGTATGTAATCTCGTAACGGTCAATATAAAATGGCTTTAACATTACCTTTCGCTGAGGCGATTCCATTTTACATGCCTCTCCATCAAAGGTCTTTTTTGAACCAAACTTCTTTATTATATCCTCTACCTCAGCAGCGGTGCTTCCCATGATAAATTCACCGCCGGGTATGAAGACCATATCATTTTCCACATCAGGCCCTCTGCCGTGATGGCCAATGTGCTCAGATGTGCTTTCCTTGCCTATTGCTGTAACAGAAAATTGAAGTGATAATATAAGGGATAATAAAAAAATACTAAAAACTAATTTTCTCATTCTGTAATTCTCCTTTAAAACTAACTAAAAATATCTTTATCTACTGCCACCAGCAGGAATCCAGACGCCGTCCCCCGCATCAAGTGCGGGGCAGGCTAAGTATACCCTTATCTTTTTATCCCTTATATACCTTATAATCTATATCTGTGAAAAGATTGTCCTTATACTCTATATCTGAAAGCCATGCCTCGTCTATCCTATCTGACTTTATATCCTCGTAGAGCCTTGTAAATCTCAAAAGATGCGACTTGACCCTTTTTACAGCATACTCAACTACTGTCCCTGTCTTCATTATAAAAGGCCAGTCTGAGGACTGGGCAAGAAGCAGCTCCCTTGCTGCCTGATTCAATGCACGCAGCTTGATGCCATTGGCATCAGAATAACTGTTTGCAAGCTCTACCATCCTCTCTGCTGCCTTATGGAGATGGCGGTATATCCAGTCATTGCTCCCCTCAAGCCACACCTCGGAGTATCCCTTATAACCCCAGCTTGACATGGACGGCGTAGAAACCTGATTCACAGGGTTTTCTTTCAGATATTCCATTGGTGTAATAAGTTTGATAGTCTTCTGGTCACATGCAATCTTTCTGATTAAAAAATTTAGCCACTCAGGCCCTTCAAACCACCAGTGGCCGTAAAGCTCTGCATCATAAGGAGAGATAATAATAGGCTTCTTTTTTAGAAGGTCAAAGAGATACTCTATCTGCTTCTCCCTGTTGAACATAAAATTCCCTGCATGCCCTGCTGCCTTATCAAGCGCCCACTGCCTTACATATGGCTCTTTATGGTCGGTTGACCCTGTTATGCGGAAATACTTGATGCCTGTATTTATCCTGATGCCGTCTTTGTGGATATATGGCTTTATATATTCATAATCAAGGTCAAAGCCTACATCCCTGTAAAAATCCCTGTAGTTGTAATCACCCGGATAGCCCTCTGCAGCGCTCCAGACCTGCTTTGCAGATTCCAGGTCCCTTCCAAAGGCAGCAGCGCCTGACTTGCAATACAGAGGGGCAAAGACACCGTATTTTGGCCTTGGTGACGCATATAAAATACCGTGGGCATCTAAGAAGAAGAATTTTATCCCTGCGCCCTTTAAGATATTATCAAGCCCGGGATAATAGCCGCATTCTGGAAGCCATATCCCCTTTGGCTTTGCGCCAAGATGTTTTTCGTGATGCCTTACTGCAACCTCAATCTGCGCCTTAGCCGCAGTTGGATTAACCTCCATTAACGGGAGGAAGCCGTGAGTTGCCCCGCATGTGATAATCTCAAGCTTTCCTGCATCCTGAAATTTCTTAAAGGCAGAAACAAGGTTTCTTTTATATCTGTCAACAAAAACCCATCTTGCATTTTTGAATCTGTCATTATACATTCTTGCAAGGCTGTTAAATTCAGGCTGGTGCTTAGTTCTTTCAATCTCCTTTTCTGAAAGCTCTATAAGCATCTCTATGTGATGGATGTATCTTTGCTGAAGCAGGTCATCAGTCAGCATTGCAATAAGGGTTGGTGAAAGGGAGATGGTAAGCCTGAAGTCTATATTGTCATCCAAAAGGCCGTCAAAGACATTGATGAGCGGGATATAAGTCTCTGTAATCGCCTCATACAACCAGTCCTCTTCAAGGAAGTCCTCATATTCAGGGTGCCTTACAAAGGGAAGATGGGAATGAAGCACAATGGCAAGATAACCTTTTTCCAAGAAACCTCCCAAAAAAATGGCGGGATAGAATGTCCCGCCTGTAAAATTAAGTAGCAAAGTAGGGGCGAGGCGCTGCCTCGCCCTACGAAGCCGTTATTAGTTCCATCTGCTGCCTGGCGATGTAATCCCAAGAAGATGCATCCTCTTTTTTATCAGCTCTTTTATTTCTAATGTAGAAAGCCCGATGCCGTATCCGCCTGAGATAGCAAAGAGCTTCATAAACTCTTCCTCCAAAAGCATCCACTCTTCGTCCACTACATCTGAAACTGTATCCCTCGGCATGGTTACAGCATTTGACCTTACAAGTGTCAGAAACCTGCCGTCAGAAGCCAATGCGCCAAGGTCAATGCAGAATGACCTGTTCGGCCTGCTGATATTGATATACCAGCTTCCAGTCATATCATAGACCTCAATATCAAAATAGCTTCTGGCATTCTTGCCGTCAAAATGAATATCAGTTACATCATATACCCTTAACACAAGCCTTACACTGCTGCCTAAAAGCCTCTTTGCATCCTCATATCTCTGGCTGGTAACCTCCCAATATGTAAAGGCGTAATATGGATCCCGTGCCATCAACACAATCTTATTTTCACCATAGAAGGGCGGAAGCTCCTCTCTCTTTTCAGCAGGAATAATCTTTTCTTCAATAGGGCCAACATAATACTTCGCAGTCTCCACTATCTCCTCGCCAGCCTTTGCAGCGATTGGCATTGGAACAGGCAGCTTTTCCTTTATTATCTCCGTAGCTTTCTTAATCTTAACAGCCTTCTTAGCCTTAGTCGCCTTTATAAGAGGTATCTCTTCCCTTCCTGCCTTTTTAACAACCCCTTTAGATACCGTCTTCTTCTCAGAAGCCTTAACAGCCGCAGGCTTAACAACCCCGATAGCCGCAGGCTTTAGCCTGCGCTCAGAGAAAAGTATCAAATCTATAATCTCAGACTTCTTTGCCTTTGCTGGAGCTTTGATATTCATTTTTGCTGCTATCTTTTTCAGCTCGGCAACTGTCTTTTTATTCATATCCTTTTTATCCACTTTAGCACCCCCTTTAAATAAATATCCCCCCCTTTGGATGCTATAATACCACAATTATTATATATTAGTAAACAAATTATTGAAGTCCAAGGGCAATTCTAAGGGCGTCATTCAATTGTTGAATCTTTTCAATAGAGAGCGAACCAATAAAATGGTTTAGGGTAGATTTTGGAATACTGATTAGCTCATCACAGTGGATACTGCTATCGTGTTTTAACCCTTCTTCAATGCCAACCTTTACCTGAGTGGATAATCCATCATAAGTCGTATAAATTGGGGCGCATATAACCGCTGAAAACTTTGAATTAACAAGCACCTGGCGGCTTACAATTACAAATACACGAAACTTTTTAGGGTCATGAGAAGCGCCTTTATATACCCGATAGAGGTCGCCTCGCCTCATAAGTCTACCTGATAAGAGAGTACATCTTCTGCTTCCTTATTAAGTTTATCAGCATTCCTGTTAAGAATATTGGAATCTTCCAAATCCCTTTTTTTTTGGACCTCTTTATCAATAAAATCTTTTACCGCCTTCTCAATAAATTCAGACCTATTCTTCTGTACGCCAAATAACTCGTCAATACTTTTAATTATTTCTTCTGAAAGTGTTATGGATGTCTTAACCTTCATACTACCAATATACTACTACTATCTTATAAAGTCAAGACCTTCTTCTGTCTTCCCTTAGCCTAAACTCCGTCATTTCAACAGGCAGGTTAACAAGAAAGGTGGTTCCT